>NZ_JBMDWJ010000021.1:0-3577 GCF_048595215.1 Siphonobacter sp. | reverse complement strand
CCCAGGATGTGTACATCATCAACCTCTATTTTCCTAGTGAAGAGGATCAGGGGTTTTATAACGATCTTGGCATATATCCCGTAAGTGATCTCTTGTTTGAGATGCTGGCGTTTAGCGAAAAATGGCAAGGCGATTTTTATTCGGGGTCTTGGGAGTATGAGTTTTTGAACACGTTAAAAAATCTCCTTGCCAAAGAAAACCTGAAGAAGTTTCTAATTCAGCTTCCAACGACGGAGGATATACGCTTAAATACTATTACAAAGGATTTGCGAGACCGATTAAGTGAACCCGTATCGTTAGAAGCTGTTGCCGAAAAATTTGGCCTTAGCGTGAGAAGTTTAACTCGTTTATTCCGGAATGGCTTGCGTATATCCTTTACTCAGTACGTCAAAATGCTACGAATCATTCGTGCCATGGAGTTACTGAAGGATACAGATCTTACCATTACCGAAATAGCCTATGAGGTAGGCTATTCAAATATTTCAGCGTTCAGTAATACGTTTTCTCAACTGACCAATATGCGACCGACAGAATTCAGGTCTATGCCCTAATGATCAATTGAATACTAGTTTTTTAGCGAATGCATCCTGATAGAGCTAAGCCTGTCAAGCTTAACCCAGGTAGATTTTGACGAAGAAAGCAGCCGTGATCAAAAAGTTAAAGATGATAATTCCGGTTCGCAACTTTTCAGGATCTAATCGTTTCGTATAAAGAGCACCCCAGTAGCCGCCTGCCGAAGTGGCCACGAGCATGATGCTGGTTGGCAACCAGTATACTTTACCCGCTAGAATAAACAGCAGAACAGCAATAGCATTAGCAATACTTACAAACAAGGTTTTATTGGCATTGATGACTTTAATGTCGGACAATCCGAACAAGGACCACACCGCCATCATCATAATGCCGACCGCTCCGCCGAAGTAGCCACCATAAATGCCTAGTAGAAACTGGCCCAATAAAACGACTACCGCACTAATGTGAACGCGGGCTCGCAACCAGTTACCCGTTTGGCGGCCAAAGGCAAACGCCAACGAGCCCACCAGCAGTAACCAGGGTACCACCTGATTAAAGTTATTAGCGGGCGTATATAACAGCAGTAAGGCTCCGCTACACCCGCCTAGAAAGGTCAATAGAATCATGGCCAGCATCGAAACCCCGGGGAAGGGACGGATGTATTCTTTGAATTTCCAGGCACTGGTTAAACTACCCGGAAATAAGGCTACGGTACTGGAAGCATTGGCCTGAATAGGCGGTACCCCCACGTAGATGAAGGCAGGAAAGGTAATAAAGGAGCCACCGCCCGCCGCCGCGTTAATGGCCCCCGCCAAAAGGCCGACAACAAATAAAAGCAGGTAGTCACTCATTGTTTCAATAGGTTAGGTTGTACGGAGAAATCATTTTATAGCCCGAAAGTACAAACGGGGAGCGAATGGAGTAAAAGAAAAACTCCGATAACCTTTTACAAACAGACCATTTACGAAAAGTTATAGAGCTTCTTGTAATGATTTACTCTCAAGCGGCAGGTTAAGCCAAGCCAGCATAATATAAGATTGAGTAGTGTGCGTGCGACCGAAGGACGAAAAAGAGTTTGGTACTAGGGAGTCATAAGGGCTAAGTCTATCTACTGACTCGTTTCCCAAGGCTAGCTCTAGCTATCCCTTTGAGAATTTCCCTGCATTCGATACAATGAGCGAATGAGTAACCAGAAAATGAGTAAAAAAGAGTTGATGAATCTAGGTAGGTAAAGCAATCATAAAACGAAGAGCGGATTGAACATTAGAACAATTCATTTGACGATTTGTAGCAGGCTTTTGCCCCCCAACTCCCCTACATTTGTATCGATATAATTATATTAATTATTGATTCCATGCAGATTAATTGGATAGTGGTCTGCCGCGAATGCTTAACCAGTAGCAGTAAACCAAGTCAAACCAAACTCAAACGACCTACTAAGCCGCTGTCACTTAATGGATCAAAGCCTTAGGGCAGCGGCAAGTACGAGAAGTACCCATACGTTACCGCAAAATCCTTTACCTGTTAATCCAACTATTCCGTTTGGAGAGCTTATACGATTGTCCGGATGGGCCCATCCTGGCGTGGGCATGGTATGTCTAATCTTTGACAAGCGTACGGGCTCATAGAGCGAAGGGTGCTTAATAGGTTAATCTCCGAATCCTATCAATTACTTACAATAAACCATCTATGAAAAAACAATTACTAACTCTGGTAAGATCGCTTGTCTTACTAGCCGTAGTCGCCATGTTTCACCATACCGTTCACGCACAGACGAGAACGGCAACTGTGAAAGTAAACAAAGACCAGAAGTATCAGAAGATTACGGGCTTCGGGGGCTTTGTCAATAGTCCTCAATTTGGTTACAACCACATGGATGAGGCTGAAATACGCAAAATGTGGGGGGCAGGTAGCGAAGCGGGCTACAATATCATGCGGATTTATATACCGATTGGCAAAGATAACTGGCCACAATCGTTGGCAACGGCCCAACTAGCTCAATCCCTGAACATTAAAATCTTTGCTTCGCCCTGGTCGATGCCCGCGGAGTGGAAAACGTACAATACCATTGCTTCCCGCTATCAGGATGCAAACGGAGCCTGGCAGCCGGTGTATCTGAAACCGGAGCATTACGCTGACTACGCCAACTACCTCAACGACTTTGTCACGTATCTGCGGGAAAACGGCGTTGAACTGGAAGCCATCGCACTACAAAATGAGCCTGATTACCAGGTTGATTATGCCGGATGTATCTGGACTCCCGATCAGATGACCACCTTCCTTAAGAGTTATAGAAGTGTGATCAAGTGCAAAGTCCTTGCACCCGAGACAGTAGGGATTACGAATAATTACGCCAGTGCTTTCGCCAATGCAGAGGTGTTGCCGCACTTTGATATCTTCGCTGGACACCAGTATGGGGGAATTCAGTCAGGTCTGCTAAATGTACAGGCTCAGGGAAAAGAGGTATGGATGACGGAGTATCTCATTAACTGGAACACCAACGGAGTCTCCCGGGATTTCAACTGGTCCATTGACGGCTTTTCGTTTGCCAATGACTTAAATCAGGCCCTGCTTTCCAACGTCAATGCCTGGATTCATTATGCAACCAAACGGTATTACGGACCGCTGGGCGATGGACTCTTTGGTACGACGGCCGGGGTAATGACCAAACGAGGCAATATTCTTTCACATTACGCCAAGTACGTGACGGGTTCTACCCGCATTCAAAACAGCTGGAATGACAACACCAATGAGTTAAGAGGATCTTCTTACCTTTCTGAAACGGGCGATAAAATCGTAGTTCAGGTCATCAACCCTTCTTCGAATACGTATAATCTGTCGGTGGATTTACCTTTTCTTTCTAACGAAGGCAAAGCCATCAGTACGACTCAGACGGAAAGTATGGTTGAAAGCAACGTGGATTTTCCCCAGGAAACCAATCGGCCCAAGGTGACCATCAAAGCCTCCAGTGTAACTACACTCGTTTTTACTAAGAGCGGAGATTTCGAACCCTCTCAAATGACCAGTGAGGTGGTGAACTACGAGAAACTCGATAACAAAACCC
>NZ_JBMDWJ010000020.1:0-11571 GCF_048595215.1 Siphonobacter sp. | reverse complement strand
GTAGCGATTTGCTGGGCGATCAGGGAGGCCTGGTCCAGAGGGCGAATCACGCGCTGGGCAATCAGCCAGCCGTAACCCATCACCAGCAAACTACCCATATATCGGTGTTGCCCGGTTCGAAAAATCAATCGACGAGCCATGTCGAAACGCAGCAGCCAGCCACCAACCATGACCATACCTAGACCCGTTATCGTTTGCCCAAGTCCGTGAAAGGGTTGAACAACGCCGAGTCCAAAAACAGCCAGGGCCATCCACAATAACCCACGCTGATACGCTTTGAGAGGTACGAATCGACTCAATTCCAATCGCTCGCCAGTAATAGTGAATAATAGAAAGGCCATCCACCAGGGTACGGCGGTGGGGTAAAAGTGTGTACGTAGCAGTAAGATATGCCCAATCAACAACGCGAGGCTACCGCCGAAAAGTAAGTAATAGAAAGGCTCCCGGAACCGGGTCAGAAACGAATAAACGATAAACGCCATCCCCGCTGCTCCGGCCATAAACAGCCAGATCGCCAAAGTGAATTGATTCAACAGTAAGGCTGGAACGCCCAGAACCTGCACCAGTGGTACCAGTAATGCCCAGCGTGATTTGACGACTACCGCTCGTTCCAGAGAAATTAAGGTGCCGAAAAAGCCACCCATCATGAGTAGGCCATGTTCACCCGCCGCCAAGGATAGGGGTATGTCCCAGCCCAGCCGAAGCCAGCCAGTCAGAATGCCCAGTAGCAAGCTTAGCAGGGCCAGGGGTACAATCAAACGTTGAGGCTTATCCATATTCGTATTTTGGGCGAAGCTCATGCATTGCCACGGACAAAGGAAAGCAGACGTAGGTGACCAATACCATGAGTTGAATCATGTTCGGTCAACGTTTTCATCAAGCCGACAACGTACTGGATCCGTGTACCTTTAGAGCCGGATCTGTTGGGTAATGTGGCTAAGCTTTCTGCTGATCGGGTTGGCAAAGCGGCCATGGTTAACGTTGGAGAAACCGGCTTAGAAAACATGAATGGGACGTGTATCCTAATTCACGGCTACAACCCAATAGTTTTGATTTCCTCTGAAAATTTCCCGACAACCTGATTTGAATCATAAAATGACGGGTGGGGCAGGCGGTAGTTTTGCCGTATGATCTAAACAAAAAATCACATGGAAACGCCTGGTTTATTGGATGTACGCGTACTGGACCCCCGCCTGAAACATCCCACCATTTTTGCTACGTTTGATGCTCTTGCCGAAGGTGAGTCTTTCATCCTCGCCAACGATCACGACCCTCTGCCGCTGCACCATCAGTTCAGTGACCATCGGCCCGGTTGTTTTTGGACGTACCTGGAAACCGGACCGGAGGTATGGCAGGTTCAACTGACCAAGCTTACGGGGCCGATTGAGACGGTTGCCGATCTGGTTCGGCAAAACCCGTCAGCCGCTACGGTATTCAAAAAACTGAACATTGACTTTTGCTGCAAAGGCAATCGACCCTTCACTGAAGTTTGTACGGAAGCCGGACTGAATCCCGAAGCCGTGAAAAAAGAACTTCAGGCAACAACTGTTTCTTCGGGTATTCCCGATAAAGCCAACGTGTGGCCGCTGGATTTTCTGGCGGATTATATTGTACAGAATCACCACCAGTACGTAGCCGAAGTCGTACCCACCATTACTGCATTGTTGAATAAAGTAATCGCGGCTCACGGTCCGCAACACCCTGAATTAGTAACCGTTCAGGCCGCTTTTCAACGAGTGGGCGATGAGCTGACGGTCCATATGATGAAAGAAGAGCGGATTCTATTTCCGGCCATCCGACAACTGACCCAGGTACAGAAAGCGGACCATCCGGCCCCTTTTACCTTTCCTTTCGGCTCCATTGCCAACCCCATCCAAATGATGGAGGTAGAACATACTGACGCGGGTGATGACCTGGAAACCATTCGCAGCGTTACCAATAATTTTACCGTTCCCGCCGATGGTTGTTACTCTTTTCAACTTCTGTATCAGCAACTCGAAGCGTTTGAAACCGATCTGCATCAGCACGTTCATCTGGAAAATAACATCCTGTTTCCCAAAGCGATTCAGGTAGAGCAACAACTTCATGCTGTACGGGCTTAACGCACGGATTACCCAGTCGGGGAATTATGGATCAAACAGATGTTATTCCGTAAGTTTAAGCAGTCTTTAACTAAAATAAACGTATGATTCCAACCGAAATCATTCGGCAGTACAGTGCGATAGAGGTGAAACTAGATAAAGACGAGCTGCTTTTTGGAGAAGGGGATACCTGCCTGCACTATTTTCAGGTACAGGCAGGTGCCATCAAAATGGTCAATTACAGCGAGGACGGCCAGGAGTTTATTCAGGGAATATTCGGCCCCGGTGAGAGCTTTGGTGAGCCGCCCCTGTTCGACGGCTTTCCGTATCCCAGCAGTGCCATCGCCACTACGCCCTCGGTAATCAGCAAATTGCGTAAAGAGCGGTTCATCGATTTACTTCGGGATCATTTCGCCGTACACTTACAATTTAGCGAAGTATTTTCCAAGCGGTTGCGGTACAAATCGATGATGTTACGTGAGTTATCCTCCTACGCACCCGAACATCGACTCCTAACCCTGATTGACTATTTCCGGTCTAAATCTGGTTCCTCATCGGGTCAACCTTATTTAGTACCCTTCACCCGCCAACAACTGGCCGATATGACTGGATTACGGGTCGAAACGGTCATCCGTACCATTTCCAAACTCAATAAAGAAGGCCGAATTTCTGTCGTAAAGCACAAGATTTATAGTTAGTCAAGCATTCACGCCTGATTCGTATACAACGGATACAAATAGTTTACCGCCTTCTCCGAATGATCGCTAAAATCCCGTTTGCCCTCATTGAGCGGGGTGATTCTAAATTGCTAGAAAAGAGCTTCTGCCAGTAGTCCCTTCTTTCTCCCTCTTGTCAAAGAACCGCTTATTCTTTCATGCTTTTATAGTGCTTTGTCCCATCACTATAAAATCTAATCTCATGAAGTATATAGTACTTCTGTTCTGTTTAGGATATGCTACGTTAGCGAATGCCCAGCTCAGACCCTCTAGCAAAATTGTTGAGAAAAATAGGGTCAAATCCGAGGCTTATGATATGGTTTGGTATATGCTTCGCGATACGGCTAAATTCGAAATAGGTAAGGTTTCTTCTAGATTAATCGATAGTAAAGACAAAATTACGTTGATTACAACCGTGGCAATGAAGGGGACTACCGGCATTTGGGTAGACTCCTCAACGTGCCAAAAGGCGACCTTCAGCCCTATTCGTCATAGTTCCTACAATGCCCAAAGAGATATGATCCTCAACTTTGGTCCTATCGTAACCGGGGTTTATACGGACAAACGTCAGGGCAAAAAGACCGTCATTTCGGATACCACCCAAACCACTTATTTTGATAGCAATTTTTACCCTACCCTGATCCGGTGGCTGTCTTTAAAAGAAGGATTTACTCAGAAAATAGCGATTTATGATTATAATCCTTCCGCTAACATAGGCGTCATTACCGCTTCAATTACGGGAGTGAGTAGTGGTCAGTATACCACCCAAAAAAATGGCTCAAAAGAAGTATGGGTCGTCACGGTTACGGATGAAATAAGCAACGGTACCTCTACCTATTTCATTGACAAAACAGATCGGAAACTCTGGAAACAGACAATGGAGGCTGGCAAGGGACGAACCATGCTGATGATTGCAGTTGAATAAGATGTAACAGCTTAATTTATTTACTTCTTAGCGTTTTTAGGCGTGAGTAGATCAAGTTTCCGTATAGTCAGTACGTAAATAAGGGCTATCAGTAAAAATTACCTATGGTTCAACCCAGGGCTTAGTTACGCTAACAGTGACCGGGCTACTGTTCTAGTACTTTGTGTAGGGGTGTATGCGGACTCACCTCAGGTGAAGAGTTGAGAAACTTGAGGACCAGGCTACATGATGAAAGATACTTGCGAACCCTTGACGGATTTCCGTTTTTAGAGGAAGGGTTGAACTCTCCAAGTTCGGGAGTGGCCCAACCTTTTAAAGAGTGTATACCGGACGCGAAGCATCCGCTTGAGTAGTTTACTAAGCGATGATTATGAATCGTCCAATGCACGAGTATTCGTTTTGAATCCGCATGAGCAAGCCTAGTCGAGATAAAGAATTTTCTGGTTTTATAGAGGTAAGGGGTGCCTCCGAGCATAACCTTAAAGCAGTAAATGTTAAGATACCCCGCGATGCCCTAGTTGTTTTTACGGGGATCTCCGGGTCCGGGAAATCTTCGCTGGCGTTCGGAACCCTGTATGCCGAAGCTCAGCGGAGGTATTTGGATTCGGTATCGCCCTACGCTCGGCGACTCTTCAATCAAATGCAGGTGCCCAAGGTAGACCAGATTGATGGATTGCCCCCGGCGGTGGCATTACAGCAACAACGCGGAACGGTCAGTACCCGCTCCTCAGTGGGGAGTATAACGACGATTGCCAACCTCTTACGGATGCTGTATTCTCGGGCAGGGGATTACCCCGAGGGACAGTCGATCATTTACGCGGAAGGATTTTCTCCCAACACACCCGAAGGAGCCTGTCCGCATTGCCATGGTTTAGGAAGAGTCTATGAAGTAACGGAGCGTTCCATGGTGCCCGATGCATCCCTTACGATCCGGGAGCGAGCCATTGCGGCCTGGCCCCCGGCCTGGCAGGGTCAGAATCAACGTGATATTTTAACTACGCTAGGGTACGACGTGGATATTCCCTGGAAAGATTTACCCCAACAGACCCGGGATTGGATACTCTTTACCGAGGAGCAGCCGGTCGTACCCGTATATGCCAATCGTAGCCGGGAGGCGGTCCAGGAGGCCATTCGGAAAAAGCTTACGCCCGATTACATGGGTACGTTTACCAGTGTACAGCGTTACGTCATGCAGACCTTCGCCACCACGCAAAGCCCTTTGATGAAAAAGCGGGTGGCTCAATACATGCTCAGCAGTGAATGTAAGGTCTGCCAGGGAAAACGGCTCAAAAAGGAATCGTTAAGCGTGACCTTTGCTGGGTTGGATATTGCTGACATGGGTCGCATTTCCTTGGAACAAATGGCTACTCTGTTCTCGGCGTTCCTTAAGGAAAAAAAGCCCCCCAAGTCGGATGTCCTATCCCCTGAAAAGCTAGTGGTTGCGGATCGAATTGCCGAAGACCTGCTGGCCCGCCTTCGGGTGATTTTAGACTTAGGACTGGGCTATCTGACCCTTGAGCGTACGACTCCTACGCTATCGCCGGGCGAATTGCAAAGGTTACGGCTGGCTACTCAGGTGTATTCCAATTTATTTGGCGTCGTATACGTACTCGACGAACCCTCGGCGGGCCTTCACCCGGCCGACACCGAAGCTTTACTCCGGACCTTGGATCAACTGAAAGCAGCGGGTAATTCATTATTTGTCGTCGAGCATGAACCTGAAGTGATTCAACACGCGGACTGGATTGTTGACGTAGGGCCCGCAGCGGGGGAGTCGGGGGGACAAGTGCTCTACAGCGGACCACCAGTGGGGCTGAAAGACGTAGCTGCTTCTGTTACTAGAAACTATATTTTTGATGTCTTCCAATTACCCCGGTATAATCGTCAACCCACCGGTTGGCTAAAACTAGCGGACGTTACCAGAAATAACCTGGATCATCTGGCCATAGACTTTCCCCTGGGGGTGTTTACCTGCGTCACGGGCGTGTCTGGATCTGGAAAAAGTAGCCTAGTTAGCCAGGTACTAGTGGAGCTGGTCGCCACTGCTTTGGGAACATCCGTAGCCGTAGCTACAGACGTTGAAGATGAAAATCCTTTAGAGCAACATACGGTGGAGACCTTAGGGGGCACGATTACGGAGGGGATGTCATCTATCAAACGGTTAATCGTTGTGGATCAGAAACCGATTGGGAGAACACCCCGATCGAATCTGGCTACGTATACGGGGCTGTTTGACGCGATTCGTAAATTGTTTGCCGCTACTAAAATGGCTAAAGCCAGAAAATATGACGCGGGCCGGTTTTCCTTTAACGTTGCAAAAGGTCGGTGTCCGCACTGCCAGGGCGAGGGTTCGGTCATGGTGGAATTACTGTTCCTGCCCAGCGTTTACGCTCCCTGTCCCACCTGTCAGGGAAAGAGGTACAATCCGGAAACGCTAGAAGTCAAATACAATACCAAAGATATTGCTGACGTCTTAGCGATGACGGTCGATGAAGCCTTCACGTTCTTCAAGGATAATTCCTCCATCGCTCATGGACTCAGGATTATTCGGGAAGTAGGCTTAGGATACCTGCGTCTGGGGCAACCCGCTACGGAGCTTTCCGGAGGCGAGGCCCAACGCATTAAACTGGCCACGGAGTTACAAAGGCCCCAACAGGGGAGTACGCTTTATATTCTGGATGAACCGACCACAGGACTACACCCGGCGGATATTGAAAAACTCATGATCCAATTGCAAGGATTAGTACAGGCTGGTAATACGGTCCTCGTCATCGAGCATGATATGAGTGTAGCAGCCGCTAGTGACTGGGTGATTGACATGGGTCCGGGAGCAGGAAGTCAGGGAGGAAAGGTAGTGGCTCAAGGTGTACCTGAACGGGTGGCCAAAAATGCCCACAGCCGTACCGCTCCTTATTTAGCTCGTTATCTGGATTAGCCGGCAGACAAGCTAAAAAATGGTTACTACACCTCCTCTCCATTAGGGTTGTAGTAATCCTTTTATGAATCGAATTCTCTCTCTTTACAAAAGATTTCGATGCTTGCTTATGCCTTTAGTGAACGGGCGGGTTGGGTTTCGAGGCCATCGTTTCCCGGATAAAAACCAATCTATCAAAATCCACTCCGGCTCGAATGGCGAGAGGTTTGAGCCCCAGCCCATTCGAGTAGCTTAAAACTATAGAGAAAGATTGGAATCTAGTAAAGCCCGCCCAACGTAGAAAGGTTTATTGCGTTAAGCGGGCTTTTCCATATCCTAAGACTAATCTCAGGGATACAGAATTTTTCGTACGCGGTCCATCGCCACGCGGTTATTGAAATTATCCATGTTTTGCAGGATGATGATAGTTTTTTTCGTATCAACGTGCCGATCGATGTAGTGAATATAGCCCGCCCAACTACCCGAATGACTAACGAGCTTTCCGTAAGTCGGATCTTGTTTTAGCATCCATCCGAAGCCATAATCTGTCGTCTGACCATTCAACAACGTAACGCCGCTGAATACTTCTTCTTTTTCCCGATCATTAATCAATCGATCCGAGTACAGGGCTTGGTCCCAGAGCAGTAAGTCCCGAACGCTGGAATTCACCGTACGATCCCCCGTAATTCCATCCAGAAAATACGTAAAGAACGTTTTGCCGTACGCATTCGGTTGTACCTTATGACCCGTACTATCAACCAAGTGACCGAGTGCATAGTTTTCTACGTTCTGAGGTTTATAGCGGCTTTGGTACACCAGGGATCGCTTCATGCCCAGGGGTTTAAAAATAGACTGGGCCAGAAAATCAGCGTAAGATTGATGCGATACCCGTTCAATGATAGTTCCCAAAAAAGCGTAATTGGTGTTGCTGTAGTTGAATCGCTCGTTGGGCTGAAAAAGAACGGGCGGACGAACGTGGCCAAAGGCATTGATCAGGTCGAGATTAGTTGCAAACTTACTTTTGTCCCAGTGTTCAATAAAGTAATCCGTATAGTCGGGCAGACCACTGGTATGATGCAACAGATGCCGAATGGTAATCTTGTCATAACTAGCCAGCTCGGGCAGGTATTTTGCGATCGGGTCATCGTAGTGAAGTTTACCCTGTTTTTGGAGGAGGACAATACCCATGGCCGTAAACGCTTTGGATAAAGACGCCAGTTCAAAAACGGATTCGGCATTCAACGGCCGACCCGATTGCTCATCCGCTTTACCGTAGGATTTTTCAAAAATTGGAACCCCGTTTTCGGCGACTAATACGTTGCCATTAAATGATCCCTGACGATACAGTTCGGTAAATAGACTGTCCAGTTGGGCAGGTTTGGTTTGACCAAGGCTCGGCACACTTAGGTACAGGAGCGTACCCATCAGCAGTAGCAACTTTTGCATAAGGTAGAGATTTAGAAGGTATAAAAGCTTAGTGGTAGCAATAGTACAAAGAAAAGGACGCAATAACTAAAAATTTAGTTATTGCGTCCTTTTAATTTTTTTTGCTGGATTTTTTTAGAGTAATATCTTTTAAATCAGACTATTGATAGCAAAGCTGTTTAAAGCCTGCTGTAGGTCTCCTGTTCGCTGAATCACTGCTTACTGAGCCGAGGGTGGCGGTGTCTGCGTACCCCAGGTGGTATTAGGCTGACTTCCCATCACAAAGGTTAGCTTTCCGCCCTGCATCAGCTCGTCGCGGTAGAGCCAGCAATGGGGGAGGTCTTTACCGTTGAATGTCGCTGACTGTACGTATACATTCGTTGCCGAATTATTTTTAGCCTCGATGCGGAGTGGTTTGCCATTGCCCAGCCGAATCGTAGCCCGATCAAAGGCGGGGCTTCCCAACTCAATGATGGGTTTTAGGTCCGTAAATCCTTTCACGTCGAACAGGCCCAGCGAGGCCATGACGTACCATGAACCCAATTGGCCCTGATCTTCGTCCTGTCCATACCCATAGCCATGAATGGGCTCGGTACCGTAAAATTCATCGCAGATGGCACGGGTCCATTTCTGGGTGAGCCAGGGTTTTCCGGAAAAATTGAAGAGCCAGCTCACGTGTAAATTGGGCTGATTGCCGTGGTTGTACAGCGACTTGATCCCCGCAAAAGCATCGATTTCCTTGCCACCCCCAAAGCCATTTTTCTGAGCCGTGGTAAAAATGTCGTCGAGCCGGGTATTGAATTCATCTCTACCGATCGCTTCAATGAGAGCTTTCGGATTTTGTGGAACGAAGAAGGTGTACTGAATGGCATTTCCTTCCTGAAAGCCCCGCCAGGGTTCGGAAGGGTCAAACGTGTCAATGAAGGTACCGTCCGCTCGCTTGGGACGAACCAGTTTTTGCTTCGGTTCATACAGAAGCCGCCAGCCGTTGGAAAGCCGGATCAATTGTTCATACTCGGGCTGCTTGCCCATGGCCTTGGCTAGTTGGGCTGCTGCAAAGCTACTGAAACTGTATTCCAGCGTATGGGAGGCCGAAAAATGAGAGCCGGTAGCATCGGTTTTATCTTCGTCGAGATAGGGTACAAAGCCTCGCTTCACGAACGCTTCCACATCCAGCTTGCCCGAGCCAACGGGCCGGTTACGACCACTTAATTCATTCGCCTGAATAGCCCGAAAGGCCAGGTCCGTATCATAATCCCGGATGCCCGCCTGATAAGCAGCCGCAATGGCCAGACCCACGAAATTGGTCCCGACACCCGATACGAAATTGCTGTTAGCAATACCGTCGCCAAACCAACCCCGTTCCTTGTAAATTTCCAGCTGGGTATGAACAAAATCGCTGTACCGTTCCGGATACGAAAGAGCCCAGAGCTGCGTCAGGTTCCAGTAGGCACCCCAAATGGCGTCGGTGTTGTAAAAGTTATGACTGAACTTCCCGTTTGTATCGCGGGGCAACTGGCCAATGGAGCCATCGTGCCGGGGAAAAGAGCCATTTACGTCGTTAGCTACGCCCCGTCCCAGTAAGGCATGGAATAAACCCGTGTAGAATTTAACCTTACTAGTTTGATCGCCTTCAACGGCCAGCTTGCCTAATTCCTTTTGCCAGGTGTTCTTAGCCTTTTGCCGGGCTTTTTCAAACGACAAGTCTGAGGCTTCGGCGTCGAAGTTTGCCCTAGCGTTGGCAATGGAGGTGTAGGATAAGCCTATTTTCAATTCAATAGCCTCGTGATCGCTGGTGTTGTATTCCAGAAAAAGCCCGGCTCCTTTACCCTGAGCCGCATTGCGTTGAGCCTGAATACCTGCGTCCGTAAAAGCTCCCACCGACCGTGGAGCTTTGCTTACTTCGCCCCAGATGTACATGGAAACCAGTCCCTTGGGATCGTAAGTCTTCACGTACTTGGGATAGGTAGTAACGAATCCTTCAAAGTGGGTCGCGTCAGTCATGCGTACTTCGGCCTTCCGTACTTCGCCGCTTTCGCCCTGTACATTTCCGATGTCCAGCATAATCCTCGACTGATCATGTTTAGGGAACGTGTAGCGGTGAAAACCGACGTGCGTCGTAGCCGTCAGCTCCGCCGTAATCCGGTAATCGTCCAGCAAAACTTTGTAATACCCAGGTTCTGCCAGCTGATTTTTTCGGTCAAAGCGAGAACGATACCCACTGTCGGGGTTTTCCAGATCGCCCGGTTTTACTTTCAGGGCTCCGGTGGAGGGCATTACGCTTACGCCACCGATCTGCCATTCGTGAAAATGGACAAAGCCTTCAATGGATTGATGCCGGGTGTCATACCCCACAGCTTCCCAGCCCTGCTTGTTGCCGTAGTGCCCGTTGGTGGATGGAGCCAGCTTGGCCATTCCGTGGGGTACGGCCGCGGGAGTATAGAAGAACCAACGGCTGTGGGCAGTACCGATGTTGGGGTCCACGTAGCGGAGAACGTTTGGACGCCTGGCTGCACAGGAGGTTAGCAGGACAGCCAGCACCATGCTACTTAAAAGCTTCGCGTAATTCATTCGTGATTTAATGAAAACAAGCGGGCAACCGCCCCTTTGAGGTTATAACAGGTTACGAAAGCGAGATTCAACCGGGCGAGCAGATGCTTGGTCTATGATCCTTCGTACGCTTTTTGATCGGACTAGCGTAGGTTGCCGATCGGAGGGCAGACTTACACCGCAGGCCGAAATTGCAAAGAAATGCTTAGGATTCGTCTATTGATATACGTAAATACGAATGGGAAGCTGGATCGATTAATGATATGAGTTTCTTTCAATCAAGCGGAAGCTTATACTTTCAGATCGTTAGTTATTCAAATAGCCTCCTGACAGTTAGCTGTTTATTAGAAAAAATAGTCTAGAGCGAGGGCCTAAGAACCGCCTCGCTCTGGACTGTAAAAAGGTTTAATAATACAGGAGAATACCTTTTCCTGACAGCAAATCATTGTAGGGAAATGGAACACCTGTCCATTCTTCAGATAATGACCACAATTGCCTGGCACTAACTTTATCTAAAGAATAGGGTTGTACGCCACGCATCGGGGGAAGCATCCGTAACCGGTTCATCGACTTCGACTGAGCGAGTCGATGACTGCTGATTCAATATTTCCTGAGCATCGATAAGATGCTACCCGGATTCACCTTGATATGAAGCTGGGCAGAGATACCCGTCTATAAACCGTAAAGACCACCCGAAACGGAGATTTTTTCACCCGTAATCCAGGCTGCATCGTCGGAAGCAAGAAATACCGCTACGCGGGCAATGTCTTCGGGCTGCCCGCCGCGACCCAGTGGGGTATGAGCAATGAGGTTCTTCTCGAAATCACTGCCGCTAAAGCCCGCCGCATGGGTACCCTCCGTTTCTACCGAACCCGGCAAAATGGAGTTGATGCGGATCTTGCGTCCGGCAAATTCCTTGGACAAGGCAATGGTAAGAGCATCCAGAGCCGTTTTGGTGGC
>NZ_JBMDWJ010000019.1:0-4377 GCF_048595215.1 Siphonobacter sp. | reverse complement strand
ACCGAAGAAGGGGAATACCCACATTGGGCCCGGGTAGCGGCGGTGCCTATCTGGAATCAGACGGGCCAGGTCACCGGAGGCGTGGCGGTCATTACCGATATCCATGCATTCAAGCAGACTGAACATCGCTTGAAAGAGGCGGATCGGCGTAAGAATGAGTTTCTGGCCATGCTGGCTCATGAACTTCGCAATCCCATGGCTACGCTTTCCAATGGATTGCAGGTACTATCTCTAACGGTGGCAACCAGTACTCAGGCTCAGTCAGTACTGGAGATGATGACTCGCCAGACGAACCATCTGGTACGCATGGTGGATGACCTGCTCGATGTTAGCCGCATTAGTCAGGGTAAGATCGAACTTCGAAAAGAGCGTATCAATCTAGTCGAACTCATTAATCAGACGATCGAAGCTGTGCGAACCTTGGTGAATACAAAGCAGCAAAAGCTAACGGTACGTTTGCCGGATACCTCGGTTCAGTTGGAAGGAGATTCCACGCGGCTCATGCAGGTAGTGATGAATTTATTAACGAATGCCTCTCGCTATACAGGTCCGCAGGGCAACATTCACTTAAGCTTGGAACACACGGGAAATACGGCCCTCCTTCGGGTCCAGGATACGGGTATTGGCTTAAGTCCGGATCAACTGACGTCGATTTTCGAGTTGTTTGTGCAGATCGATAATTCGTTGGCCCGTTCGGCAGGTGGATTGGGTATCGGGCTTACGCTAGTCAAGCAGATTGTCGAATTGCACGGCGGAAAAGTAGAGGCTCAAAGTGAGGGGTCGGGCCAGGGTAGTACGTTTATGGTCAGCTTACCTACTGTAAACGAGGTGCAATCGCATTTTGCGATAGAAAAAGAATCAAGAAAGGGTACACTTCGCCTTTTGCTAGTAGATGATAATCCCGATGCTACGTTCACACTACGTATGCTTTTGGAACTCAAAGGGTATCAGGTACACGCCCGTAATAGTGGTAGAGAAGGAATCATAGCGGCAGAAAGCCTCAGGCCTGACGTCATTTTGTTGGATATTGGCATGCCCGATGTGGATGGGTATGAAACCTGCCAGCAAATTCGGCAGCAGCCTTGGAGCAAGGAAGTATTGATTGTAGCGGTTTCAGGGTAGGGTCAAAAGGAAGACCAACGGAAGGCCCAAGAAGCGGGCTTCAACGAATACTTAACCAAGCCTGTAGATGTAGAGGCATTGATTCAGGTACTGTCCCGGCTTTCTTAACTTTATTTGTTTAAACGTTACGGGCTGTGGATCATTACTATTTATAGCCCGTATTATGAAATCCATTGATGACGTACGTTGAGAGGAAAATAATCATTAAACGCTCTGATTTTTTTGTACTAAAGTGGCTTTCAAAGTGGGTACAAAATGTACTGTACTATTCACCTGTTGTAGTAGACTACCGGGACAGTTCAGTTAACTAGTAGAAAAAGAAAAACATGCTCAATAAAACGCTAGTAACTTTCCCAACACTCACTACAGAACGGTTGACACTTCGGCAATTGGTAGAAAACGATGTGCAAGCCATTTTTTTACTTCGTTCTGACCCGGTAATAAACAAGTACCTTGACCGAGAGCCGAGTCAAACCTTAGAAGAAGCCTTACAATTTATTAGAACTATTCAGACCAATAATCTTTTGTATTGGGCTATTATAGAGCCCATCAGTGGAAAGTTAGTAGGTGGCATTGGCCTTTTTAACGTTTCAAACGAAGGCAATACATGCGAAATAGGCTATGAACTTCTACCAGACTACCAAGGACAAGGATTCATGAATGAGGCAATGAAGAAAGTCATTGCATTTGCCGTTGACATACTTGGAATTAAAGCCATTAACGCCTTTACTCATAAAGCCAACCAACCTTCAGCTAAACTGCTTCAAATGCTGAACTTTGAACAAATGGAAATTATCGACGAATCCAATCCTGATGTGATCGTATTCCGGTTACTAAATTAAGGAAAAAAGAGAAAGACAATTAGGTGTGATTACAGCACAGTTATTTATTAAAAATGACTCGACCTGAATTTCACCGACTAGCCTATCTTCATTTATATTGATCAAAGAATATTCCTAAAAAGGCTTCATTAGTGAAGAGATGATTGGTTTAAGGCAGAAAGCTACTCTTCGACTTTTAGTAGCTAAGCAGGAAGAATGGTTATTGGCGTCTGGAATGCAGCATACTAATCACTAAGCCGATCTGCCCCAGGTGATAGAGGTCATGTTGAATGATACCATTGATGAGGTATTCAAACGTATGTCCCTGATCGTTGTAGGGGATAGCTAATACTTCATCCGACTGCTGGCTCAGTAATTCAATCAGGCGGGTCTGATTGCTTATCAACTGCTGCTGTAAAGCGTCCCATCCTAACGCCTGGAGCTGCTCCAGTGAAGGCCAATCCTGAGTACTTTGCATCTGGATTTGATAAGCATAGTTCCCTTCCAGCCGCTTGATTAATACCTGACGCCAGGCAATCAGGTGAGCCAGGATCTCAGCTGCCGAGTGTACAGGTGGGTAGGGTCTTTGAAAGGCTTGCTCGCTAGTTAAGCTTGCCGTCTTTTTCAAAAGAGTCTCATCCAGCCAGGGCTGTCCATGAAACAGGCTTTCGAGTTGGGAAATATAATAGGCGACTGTCATGACATGGGTCGGTGAGGTTGGGGGTAAAGCTAGTTAGATATAGGTGAAGATACCTTTTGCCAGGAGTGAAAATATTTTTGAGTTAATAGTTCGATGAATCCAACAAGTTGAATATTAACAAGCGTTTAGGGAACCTGCCTAGTACAAGCTTTTAGAGATTACGGCATGGCTGTCTGAGAAGTATGGCGGCGGTTAAGAACTAGGTCTACCGTTCGTACCAGGACACTTATCGGATTGTTTAGTATTTACGTATATTGGCAAGGATTATATTCAGAACACTAGCATGACAGGTAAACAACTTTTTGACAAGTACCAGAGAGACGGACGAGCAGCAACCGTAGGCAGTGAGGAGCGGGAATACGGAGGTTTATTGCTTACAGCATTGATGACCGTCGGCAAAGAGGAGCTTTTCGCTACGCTGGAAGAAGCCGAAAAGACGGGTAAGAAAGTCGCCCTCACGTATCCTGCTGAATCCGTTCCCGCAGAGCCTAACGGCATTACCCTGGTTGACTAATTCGCCTTTTCGTAGGATTGGGGTTGACTATCCGGCTCTGGAAATGGAAGAAGTTAAGTGTATACCAATTTTATTTATCTCAAACGTGAATGTTACAATTATAAAGCCGCTCCGGATGTCCGGAGCGGCTTTATAATTGTAAAGAGAATTGTCATCAAAGAATTACTTGAAACAGTTAAGGCAAGCGTCTGTAAGCTTCATCTGCACCGCCTCCAGAGGGTAGAAGCTCATAACCTGGTATGCTAAGACTGCCAAAAGGGGGAAGTAATCCATTTAGACCCGTTTGAGGTCCAGCAAAAGCTTCGGTGCGGCCACGGTCCAGGGCGTTTAACAGGCTGATGTCACCCCGTTGAAGGATGTTTCTACCGCGAATAATAAACGTATCGCGACCTTGGGATCGTGGATCAACTTGAGTAATATTCTGAGCCACAACCAAACCTACGCCAGCAATTCTACGAGCTTCTATCGGTGTGTTGTTGACGGTCCAGGAACCTAGATAAGTTCTGCTAAAATAGACATCCGTAACATTTTGAAAGCGATCCTTTACCCGATAGGCAGGAGAGCCGTCAGCAGCTGTCACTTGCTCGAAATTAGAACCCAGGTCGTTGATGCTGAAACCTGCAACAAACCACCCATTTCCATCCGGACCTGGTTCAAAGCAACCACTAGCTCCTTGGGCGATGGCGGTTGGATTAAAGTCGCTCCGTGCGATGAATTGGCCACCCCGAATAAGAAAGCGTGAACCGAATGCAGGCTCGGGTAAGATTTGGCCTACGTATTGCCGATCACCATCCCCGGCAATAATCACTTGAAAACGACTGTTAGGCACGGTATTCCAAGTCCCCAATTCTCTTCCAAAGGTAAGGGTAGCACATTGCCCTCCCTGGCTTAGTCTACCACCCGCTTGTTTGCTCATTGCGGGCGTAGGAGTGTCAATCTCCTGTCTGTTGCAACTCATAGGTATGGTGAGCAAACCCGCCAGAATCGCATAGAGTCCTTTTCGTAATATTTGATTCTTGTACATGTTTCGTTCCATTGTATAGATTTAGAAATACCCGTTAAGTGGCCATTCTTGGCGGGCGAGTTACCAGATCAATCTGCTGAACAAAGTTGATTGCCAAGAAATCCGAATACAATAGGGGAAAACCATGGATTTTGTAGACCCAATAGGGGAATTCGCTAGCTAATACGATCAAGTATTTTAATAGCGATCTGGCGTA
>NZ_JBMDWJ010000018.1:0-3594 GCF_048595215.1 Siphonobacter sp. | reverse complement strand
CGAAGCGGCGGACTTATCTGGAAGCCAATGTAGCAGCGGCTTCACTTACCCTTACCCCCGCTGAATTAGCCGAACTGGAGGCCCTGCTCCCCGTGGGTAGTATCGCTGGCGACGCGTACCCTTCGTTTAGCTAACTTGATCTGGCAGAAACAACGGACCAAGGATTGTTGTTTCTGCCAGTAATGGATTGAATTGCGTATGAAAGCAAAACTGACTCCCTTTACCGTACTGGAAACCGTCACCGAGTATACGCGGTTTTACGACTTACCCGCTCCCCTGCATCCCCTGCTCACCGTGCTGGATTTACAGGCTACGCATCAGCAACCTATTGACGTAATTCCACCGGCCGTTCTGACTCCGGTCATACAGCAATTTTACCTGATTTCGCTAAAACAGGGCTTGGGTAAGGCAGCCATTCGTTACGGTCATACTTCCTACGATTTCAACGAGGGAGTTTTAAGCTTTCTGGCACCCGGGCAGGGATGCTGGCTGGCCAATGCGGCGAGTGCGGAGGAACTTGTCGAAATCTTCGAAAGTCTAAAGGGCTGGAGCGTACTGGTTCATCCCGACCTGCTGTCCAAATACCCCCTGGGTCAGAAAATCATGCGTTATGGTTTCTTTTCCTACGCAACCAACGAGGCCCTGCACCTGTCGGCTGCTGAAGAAGCAACGCTCAATCAGCTCATCGATACCATTCGGGCGGAAGTCGAGCGGCCCATTGATTTGTTTAGTCAGGATGTGCTCGTTGCTCAGATTGACCTGTTGCTAACGTATGCCGACCGGTTTTATCACCGTCAGTTTGTAACCCGCCGGACCGCTGAATCCAATCGGGAGCCGGATTCACTACTGATGCGTTTTGAGTCCCGTCTCGTGGCTCACTTTGCTCAACCGGGCGAGCATTCCATTCCTACCGTACAGGAACTGGCCGATGAGCTGAATGTATCAACGGCTTACCTGAGTGACATGCTTCGTACGCTCACGGGTCAGAATACTCAGCAGCACATTCACCAGGCCCTGATTGAAAAAGCGAAACGGCTACTGATGGTCACCTCCGCATCGGTTAATGAAACGGCCTATCAGCTTGGGTTCGAATATCCGCAGTATTTCAGTCGCCTGTTCAAGAAAAAAACGGGTATGACGCCCGCCGAATTTCGACTTTCGATGCAAATTGCCTCTTCTTAGCAAGGAAGGCGTTGAATAAAAACGAGCGATACGCCGTTGGGGATTACGTTTTTTTAGAAACGTTTTATTGTACACTAGAATCTTACCGAGCCAGCTTGTATGTCTGATGCCTTACGTATGCTTTTCGAAGCGGATCAGAATGAACGGATTCATCATCCGGAGGTGGGTACCCCGGCGTATGAAACCTTACGAATCAGAGATCGGGAGCGACGCACACAGGTTCAGACCTTAATCAACGAAGGGCGAGTTACTACCGCTCAGGATTACTACCACGCGGCTCTCATTTTTCAGCACGGAGATACTACTGACGAAATCTGGTCGGCTCACCAGTTAGCTTTAAAAAGCGTAGAACTGGGCAATCCCGCAGGAAAATGGTTAGCCGCGGCCGCATTGGACCGCTGGCACATGTACCAGGGACAGCCCCAAAAATATGGTACGCAACTCGTTCCCGATGGGGTTCGGTATCGGTTATGGGACCTTGATCCGAGTACCACAGATGCAGAACGAGCCCAGTGGAATGTACCCGCATTAGCTGAAATGGAACGTCGGGCCATTCAACTCACGTCGGAAAATAAGGGTAAGATGCCGCCCATGGATCAGGCTCCGGAATGGCTAAAACAAGCTGTTAATCGCTGGGAGAAGGGGTAAGCGTTTTTATTGTAGCTGTACATTTAGCAAACAACTAGCTATACTTAACGAAGGATTTTGGTTTTTCAACGATAGTTTTTGCCGGTCTACAGAATAGCAAAATCGCCCGGAAAGAATGCGTTTAGCTTTACATCGTAAAAAAACCAAAAACCTCATGGAAATCCAGCAAACGCCCGAAAATGCATTGTCCCACTCAACGGTGACCGCTTTGATTAATGCTCCGATTGAAAAGGTAAACATCGCCGACTGGCTACTAAATCTGCCCGACGCCGAGTACCAGCGTTGTTCGACCCAGCATATTGGAGCGGGAATTACCAGCACCTACGATGGTCAACCGATGTCGATAAACGTAGAGACGATTGGCGATGCTCTGATGGTTCAGCATTACGTGGCAATGGTGCATCGGCCGGATTACTGCCGGATGTTATCCATTTCCGATTCCATTACTAAAAATGGCCGGACTAAGGTACAGGTGTTATGGGAGCTAAAAGCAACCCGAATTGACGAACATACCTGTCTTTACACCAACGCGATTCATGCCACGGCTACGCCTGAAATGCTTGCGTATCTGAACGCACAGGGGCTCCAACTTGCAAACGCCGCCGCCGCAAGACAGGCCGCTTCTGACGCCCATAACCATGAAGAAACGCCAAACTTTGCGAAAAGCATTGAGAACAAAGCCTTAACGGGTCAATACAATCAACCCTTCTAATAAGCTTGCCGGCTGGGTATCAGCTGAGTAAGTACGCCCGTTCTTGCCTCCTAAAAGTGTCTGGCTTACTGAATGATATATCCTAGTTTTCTGCGTTATACCCGGCCCTACTTCGGTACCTGGAATAAAGAAACCAGCTAATTATAAAACGCTCTGAATTCCAGCGGAGTTTGGTTGGTTTTGGCTTTGAAAAGCTTACTAAACGACTGCGGATATTCAAACCCTAATTGATACGCAATTTCACCCACGGAGAGGCTGGTCGTCGATAGCTTTTCTTTGGCCTGCTCGATGAGTCTTTCGTGAATGAACTGCTGCGTCGTGCTGCCCGTTAGTTGTTTCAGGCAGTCGCTCAGGTATTTGGAAGAGAGATGCAGACTTTCTGCTAGGTACTGAGCGGTCGGTAAGCCCTTATTGGATTCCTGGGAAGCGAAGTATTCGTCCAGTAGTTTTTGAACCTTATCTAGTAACTCACTACTGACGGCTTTCCGGGTAATAAACTGCCGGTTGTAATAGCGATTGCAGTACGTTAACAGCAGTTCCAGGTGAGCAATCCAGGCATCCTGACTAAATTGGTCGATGGGAAGCCGGGATTCTTCCAGCATTTGAAGAAAGATGATTTCAATCCGGCGTTGCTCTTCTTCGGAGAGAATCAAGGCTTCATTGACCGAGTAATCGAAAAAGCCGTAGTTTTTGATTTTGCTGCCCAGCGGGTAGTTCCGTAGAAAATCCGGATGGATGGAGAGTTGCCAGCCCGCCGTAGCGAAGGCAAAATCCTGATCGATGAAGTTTACCTGCTTGGGAGCAAAGCAGGCCATCACACCCTCGTCGAAATCAAACCGGCTCTGTCCGTACTGAATCTTACAGGGACATTCCTTTTTCAGGGTGATCTGGTAACAATCCGAAATCAGTCGGGTTCGCTGTTCAATTTTAATCGCAGGGAAATCTTCAAACCGAATCAGGCTCACCAGCGGATGCCGGGGTTTGGGCTGCTCCAAAAGCTGGTGCAGCTGCGTGATGGACTGAATATGAACGGTGGGCGTCGTTTCCATGCT
>NZ_JBMDWJ010000017.1:0-3653 GCF_048595215.1 Siphonobacter sp. | reverse complement strand
CTTTTTTTTGCGTTGTGCCCTGCTGCTGGGTAGACTAGAGCTGGTAAAGGAAAGCATAGCCTAGCCCTAAAAAGCCCTCTGACCACTCAGAAGGCTTTTCTTGTTTTACACCTCTAGCCCGAAGATAGGCTTATTCGTTTTCCATTTGCCGCGGGTAAAATCGGGGATTTGAATAGGAGCCGAGCCTTTTTTAATCGATTCTTCGGATAAAGGACTAATGGCTGACCAGGCCGCTGCATCATATACATCGATGGCAGGCGAGCGTTTTTCCTGAATCGCCATCACAAATTCCTGCATAACGAAATAGTCCATGCCGCCATGGCCTGCTCCCTGGGCATTTTTCTCGAACTTCGTCCACAGGGGGTGATCGTATTTCTTCATGTAATCCGCATCTTTCTCCCACTGGTGAGCCTTCGGGCTTTTCTTTTCAATATAAATCTGATCGCCTTCGTCCATCCAAAGTCCATTCGTACCCTGTACTTTAAAACCCAATGAATAAGGGCGGGGACTGTTCGTATCATGCGTAATCAGAATCGTTTCGCCATTGGCACATTTCACCATGGTTTGTACCACGTCACCCAATTTGAATTTAACCTTCGCGTTCGGATGATCAGCTCCCCCGTGGTCTACGATATACTTGTGAAGACCTAAAGGTGTGGTGGCCATCCAAACCAAGTACTGAAATTGATTCCCCCGGTTAATGTTGATCATCTGAGCTACGGGTCCTAGACCATGCGTCGGATAAATATCGCCATTACGATCAATCGAATGCTGCGTCCGCCATTTGGCTTCCGAAAATCCTTTCTGCCCAAACTCTACGCCACCGCCATACGCACTCTTACCATCATTGAATTTTACTTCCCGAAGGTCATGCTCATAGCCGCATTCCAAATGCGTAAGTTCACCAAACAAACCCTGTCGAACCATATTCAACGCTGCCATGACGTCGCGTCGGTAACAAACGTTTTCGAGAATCATACAGTGAGAACCAGTCTTTTCATAGGCATTAACCAGATCCCAGGACTCCTGCAAGGTTACCGTGGCTGATACTTCTACGCCCGCGTACTTGCCCGCTTTCATCGTCGATACGGCCATAGGTACGTGCCATTCCCAGGGGGTGGCAATGATAATACCATCCAGATCCTCCCGCTTAACCATGCTCTCAAAATCCCGCTCATTCTTGCTGTAGACGACGGCTTCCTTCCGGCCCGCATCCCGTAACATCTTTTGAGCTTTTGCCACAGCTGCCGGATCAATATCGCAGATCGCATTGATTTCTACCTGTGGAAAGAGGATGCTGTTGCGTACGTGTTCACGGCCGCGTAAACCTACTCCAATGAAACCCAAACGTACTTTCTGGTCGTTGGGCCGGGCCGTAAGAATAGAAGGAACGAACGCCATGCCTGCCGTAGCTAGAGCGGCGTTTTTTAAGAAGTTACGACGATTGTTCATAGTTGTGTAGGATCGAGAGATGAATACTTTTCACGCAGGTATTGCTGTACGGTAGCAATGTCTTCTTTGTTGGTTAAGTCCGGTACGTTTTCAGAGAGCGGTAGCGTATAAACGCTGGTTAGCTGAGCCAATAGATTTACGGCCGTAGGCAATTCTTTTTCATTACGTACGGGGTGAAAAGGCGTAGCTTCCAGACAAGGAATCAATCGTTGGGCCTCTAGAGCAAAGAGGTTCATACTAACCCCAACTCGTCCAGTTTGTTGGCGAGCGGCTTCGACTTCCGCTTCACTGGGTTTTTCGTGAATATCCAGTAGAAACCCTTCCGCGTTAGTACGGATCAAAGCAAAGGCTTGAATTCGTTCGGCAGGAAATAGTAAGGCGTTCCGGTCATAACTGACTAGTGCGTTGGGGTGGGGATTATTCCAGAGCAAGTTTAAAGCATGCGTTGAGTACAGATTGTCGCTATTACAAATGACCAAACGTCCCTGTTGCCATTCCGGTGTCTGCTGCAAGGCTTGCAAGACGGCGTCTGCCGTACCCGCTGGTTTTTGCCGGTCAGCAGCGATGTACTGACGGGCGAAGCGTATGGACAAGCCTGGAAACCCATGGGATTCGTAATACGCTTGGGTCAACGAATCCTCCGGGTGGAGTAAAAGAAGGGCTTCCGTGAATCCGGCTTCTACCGCATTCATTAATTGATAATCGATCAGCGACTGACCCGCCGTACCCACACTAATCATGCCCTTGGTGAGCGTATTGGCCTGATCCACTAGCTTGGGGTCTAACGCTAGGTTTTCTACCGCTTTTTTCATGCGGGAAGACATCCCGCCGGCTAGAATCAGAATGCGTTTATTCATGGGAGATGTATTGGTTAAACTTGAGCCAATTGCGTTTCAGTACGTACGCCTTCATCAATGGTAATGATGTAACTTTTTCCGCCAGCCCGTTCAATCGCTTCGGCAACGGCTTCGGCGTGAGTAGGAGCGTAGGCGAACATACAGCCACCGCCACCTGAGCCATTAATCTTGGCTCCTAAGGCTCCAGCTTCCAAAGCCACGTCGATCATCCGATCGATTTTAGCCGTTGAAATGCGTTTCGCTTCCCGCAGATTGTATTGATGACGATTGAGTAAGTCTCCGAATTGTTTAGGGTCGGGCTCGGGTCGGGCGAGCAAGTCTTTGGCTTCCCGTAGAATATCCCGATCGGAAAGATTTCCTTTTAGCAGAATAAATTCATCTGGCGTAAGCAAAGACTGATAACGGTCGGCCTCGCGAGCGGGATAGGTGGGTAAAGAAAAGGATGAATCCGCCGCTTTGATTTTACGAATGGCTTCCAACATGCCGTACTTGACGTGCTTGAGGACACCCAGCGTATCTTTCGCCTGTTGAGAGTCACCGAGCACAAATGTACCCGCAATCGGCTTTAGGGTTTCTACTTTAGGCACCGGTTGCGATTCCAGGTAAATAACCTGCCCTACGGCACTGGACGTTTGATCCATACGACCACCGGGTTCTCCGAATTCTTCAACTTCGGCCCGGTATGCCAAATCCGCCAATTGTGGTATGGACATGGGAAAGTCGATCAACTGAGTCAGATAATACACCCAGGCCACAACGAGAGCCGATGAGCTGGAAGTACCCGCATTAATGGGAATTTGGCTACTAATGCGAGCGTCGAAACCCTGCGGGAATACGGCTCCCTGGCGTTGCAATAAATTCAGTACGCTTTTGTAGTAATCGCGTTGACGACCGTAGGGAATTTCGGATTGAAGATTGAACGATTCCGTATGATGAATATCCGGCATGGTCAGCTGTACCTGACGATCCGAGCGAAGGTGCCCTTCAATTTGTAAACGCAAGGAAATGGCAGCGGCAATAACGGGTAATCCGAGGTAATCTTGATGTTCACCAAATAAACAGATACGACCCGGAGCGGAAACGATAAAAGGTAGCGACATAGGCGTGAGGACATCAGAAACGTTGTACTAATGTAGGGCAGAAAAGCAGAAAAAAGCTACCGTGAGACCCGTCATCGGGCGGCAAAACCAGCGAAAACGGATGTACATTCGTTTGCACGGACGCGGACAAACGAATGCACAATTTTCCAGGAAAAAGAAAATTTATTGATTAGGAGAGTACCATCAGCTCGGGTTGCAGGATGACTTTCTCAAAAGAATTCTGGGGCTGGGCAATAGCATTCAG
>NZ_JBMDWJ010000016.1:0-12485 GCF_048595215.1 Siphonobacter sp. | reverse complement strand
TTCCCACAGGACGAGCCCCGTTGCCCGTATTTCAAAGGGTTCAAAATGTTGCTGCAATTCCTGTTGCAGGGCTTTGGCTTCGGCTGGACTTACCTTATTCTGAACCGTAATATGAGGCCACAATCGCTGCTGATCCTGCGGAATCAGCCACTGGGCCCATTCGTTCTGCAACTGTCGATGCAGAGCTTTCAACGGTTCGCTTTCGATCGCAAAGGCGACTCCCCGCCCAATCATTTTTACTTCCCGTACGCCGAGTTTCAGGGGTGGTCGCTGCGTCAGTTCCCGTAGTGTATTCTCAATAATGGGTTCCTGAGGCGGTAACTGATGAAATAACGTCAAGTGAGCTTTCAGAAAATTTCGGTCGGGTGGAAAGTATTTTTCCCGTAAATCATCGAAGTATTGTTGGGCCTGGGCTTCCAGCTTTAACGTTACAATCAGTGGAAATAAGGAGTCAGATTCGGTTTGCATACGGGTCAAAACTGGCATGGTTTCTTTTGTTAATACGCTGAACAAAAAGAATCAAACCAATGAAAAAAGGCGACGAAGTAAGCTGGAAGTGGGGAAATGGGAAGGCACATGGTACCATTGAGTCGGTCCACACCGAAACCATTGAGCGAAAAATTAAAGGAGAAGCCATCACCCGCAAGGGTACGGAAGACAATCCGGCCCTGGTAATCAAGCAGGAAGACGGCGATAAGGTCTTGAAACTGGCTTCGGAAGTAGATAAAAAATAGAAGAAAACCCGGACGAAAAAGTTAGGAAAAACGGCTCTGAATACTGTTGGAACGCGTTTTTTACCTTCGATTGAAACGAAACGTCTCACTATTAATCTTTGACCTTATGAAAAAGTTGACATTAACCCGCTGGTCCACGTACCTTGTTTTATTATCAATCACCATGAGTTTGACCAGCTGCGAAGCCATTAAAGGCATCTTCAAGGCAGGCGTTTGGAGCGGTATCATCATGGTTGTTTTAGGTATTGCCGTAGTAATCTGGGTCGTTTCCAAGCTCTTCGGTGGCGGAGGCCGCTAAACGGTACCACTTCTTCAATCCTACTAATCTTAAGAATTATAAAAGGCGGTCCAGACTATTCTGGACCGCCTTTTATGATTTTGAATTCATGGGTTTAGTACAACTATAATCCCAAAGCGTAACTCTGCAGGCAGTGAAGGAAATATAACTTTGGGACAGTTGAAGATCGATCAGAAAGGCAGTTGGAAACTGCCGGGTTATAGGTACAAGTTTGGAAACCTACACGAGTTGTAGCCTCTCCAATCGAACGCCCCAACCCCGAAGGGGTTCAACGTAAATAGCCACGTATGCAATGCGGGGAATCCTACAGTTTCACCCGGTACAAACGATACGGATAATCCACCCGATTTTGTCCCTGGTTGAACTTAGGAGCCCGCTGGTACTGAGCCGCCGTTACGTACAAATAGCCATCCGGACCAATCGCAAAGCTATCGGGCCAGAGCAATCGTTCGTCCTGTACCAGCGTTTCGAACGTACGATTCTGGGCGTTGAATCGATACAGCGTTTTCTTTTCCGAATCTCCCATGTACACATTCCCGGCTTTGTCGGCGAACATTCCGTGTGAAATGCCCGCTTCCCCGACCGCTTCTACTTTCGATTCCAGTTCTGCTTTCGGCAACGAAGCGTCGGCGAGAGCCGCTGTCGGGATGCGGTATAATTTAGTCTGAGTAATCGGTCGGTAATAAAAATATTCCCCCGCCAGAGCAATGCCATTCACGTTACTACTGAAGGATTTCCCCGACTGATCCTTTACCTCGATTCCATCAATCCTAAGCTTATAGGCAGGATCAGCCGTCGTAGAAGGATGTTTTTCGAGTACCGTCCGACTCTTGCCCGTTTTTAAATCCAGTACGACCACGGCGGCCCGTCCGGGATCCGACAAGAACGCCACCTGGCGTTTGGTATCCACGTTCACATCGTTTAGACCCGTCTTCTCCCGGGGCAGGTCTTCAAAACGATACACGCGTTCGACGGCATTCGTTTTCAGGTTAATTTTCAGTAGTTTAATTCCTTCGGGAATCGATTTCCCGAAACTCGGGTTGGCTGGATCCAAGGCCCACAGGGTATTATCGGCGTCCACATACAGGGCCTGCAAACTCACAAAATGATCCTGGGGGTGTAAGGAATCTTCCTGATTCCAGGCCTGGTTCGGGTACGGCACCTGAGTACCATCCGACTTGATTTCGATCAGGGCGTTTTTATAATCCTTGGACCATTTCGGAAACGTAACGAAGGTTCGTCCCTCGGGCGAAATCGCTAGTCCTACGGGTTGATATTTTCCAAACTGAGCCGCTTCTTCCAGCGTACGCTTCGAAGATTGGGCCATGCCTAACGTCGTACACAGAACGAAGGCCAGGGTGTACACATGTTTTTTCATACATTTCCGTACTTTTTTGCAAGCTTACGGCACCTACATTCGCAAAAAGAACGTTCCCGATAATCCATTTTACGCATGGCCATCATCGATCCGATCGAATATCCTACCGTCATCCGTACCCTCGATCATCTGGCGGGATCCTACATTCCCGTACCGGCTGCGATCGTACAGCAAATCGGCACGTTCAACATTCGCCTGTTTTGTACCCTCAACGGGGTCCTTACCTGGCCCTGTGGATTGGTCGCTCACGGCCAGGGCGATGCCTATATCACGATTAATCAGGAACGACTTCGGAAACTGAAACTAAAACCCGGCAGTGAAGTACTCGTGCAACTCAGGCCAGATGACAGCGAATTCGGGCTGGAAATGCCGGAGGAATTACAGGAAGTACTGCGTCTTGATGACGAAGGCCAACGTCGTTTTCGGGCACTTGTGCCGGGGAAACAACGATTTCTGATTCGAACGGTACTCGCGGTAAAAAATACGCAGTTACGCGTGGAGCGATCCCTGCAATTGATTACTCGTTTGAAGCAGGCTCCCGAAGGTAAGGAAACGTTTGCCCAATTATCGCTCCGCTAAAGCCAGCGGTTCCTTTGAACGATTTTTTAGCGTTTTACCATCCGAACTATTCATTGTATTATGGCTGAACTGCGTGAAGTCTGGCTCCGTGGCCCCCTACCCGACCTACCTGATTTGTTACAACCCGTGGCCCATGCCCTGCTCCAGGCCCGGGAAGAAATTCAGGCTCTGACCGCTCAATTTCCGAACGTACGACTGTGGGAACGGCCCTCGGGCGTTGCCTCTCCGGGTTTTCACCTCCAGCATCTGACGGGGATACTGGATCGATTGTATACCTACGCCCGGAGCGAAGCCCTGACGGAAGCACAGCTCGCGTACCTGGCGGCGGAAGGTTTGCCGAATGAACAAAGCGTTACGGAGCTAGTCGAGCAATTTAATCGACAGGTGGATCAAGCTTTGGAACAGCTCCGTTATACGGACGTGCCAACGCTTACCGAAACGCGGGGCGTGGGTCGGGCTCAACTTCCTTCCACCGTACTGGGTTTGTACGTACATTCGGCAGAACACACCATGCGGCATTTAGGTCAGTTACTGGTAACGGTTCGAATGCTGGAAAGTTGAAGTAATAATTTACTCGTTCCGACCAGCTAGGTCATTCCCGAAAGGGGCCATTTTTCAAACTTGAAAAGCGTATTCAAACCCTCTTAAACCTTCTGCCTTTTCAAACGTCATTCAAACTTTAAACCACTTAAACCTCCTCAAACCCTACCTATCGTATGAAAGCAGTAGTAGTCACCCAAGCCGGCAATCCGGATGTATTGCAGGTACAGGACCGTCCGGTACCGCAACCCAATGAAACTCAGGTACTCATTAAAGTAGAAGCCGCGGGAATCAACCGGGCCGATCTGATGATGCGGCAGGGGAAATACGGCGGCGAGACGCCCCCCGTACTGGGTCTGGAAGTAGCGGGAACGATCGAGTCCTGCGGCCCCACGGTCAAACAATGGAAAAAAGGGCAACGCGTCTGTGCCCTCATTGCGAATGGTGGTTACGCCGAGTACGCTCTGGCCGACGCCCGGCATTGCCTCCCCCTACCCGCTGACTTGCCCATGACCGAAGCAGCGGGGTTGCCCGAAACCCTGTTTACCGTCTGGAGTAATGTGTTTCAACGAACGAAAATACTACCCGGCGAAATCCTGCTCGTACAGGGCGGCACCAGCGGAATTGGCCTGACGGCGATTCAGATGGCTAAAGCCTTTGGCGTACGCGTGTATGCCACGGCGGGTACCGATGAAAAGTGTGCCTTTGCCTGTAAATGGGGAGCCGATCGCTGTGCCAATTACCGTACGCAGGATTTTGAGGCCGAGTTTTCGAATACGGGCGTGGACGTTGTACTCGATTATGTGGGCGGCAATTACACCGCCAAACACCTGCGTCTGCTCCGGCCCGAAGGTCGCCTGTGCTGGCTAGCCGGACTCGATGGCGTGAAAACGGAAATTAACATCATGGATGTGATGTCGAAGCGATTACAGCTAACGGGCAGTATGCTTTCGCCCCGTACTGCTGATTTTAAAGCTCAGCTTGCGGCCGACATTGAAGCCAAAGTGTGGCCCCTCGTACAACAGGGCAAAATACGCACGGAGGTGTACCGGACTTTCCCGCTGGCGGAAGCGGCCGAAGCTCACCGACTCATGGAAAAAGGCGAACACATCGGAAAGATTATTTTGACGGTATAATGGATACTTTAGGCATACGCAAATGGCTATACGTCCAGCTATCTTTGTGGCTGTTTTTGACTTAACCATTCCTCTACTGATTCATGAATCGCCGGAAATTTGTTACCTCCTCCGTACTTGCGGCCACGGCTGCTACTTTACCCGCTCAGGCTTCCACCCAGGCTGAAGCGGCTTTTTTTGAACTTCGTGTCTATGAATTAAGGGGAGGAAATGCTCTGGACGAATATTTAAAGACGGCTCTGATTCCTGCTCTAAACCGGCAGGGCGTAAAAACCATAGGCGTATTCCGCGAGATGGGGAAATCGGAACCTCCGATGGTGTATGTCCTGATTCCCTATGCTTCCATGCAGGCCTACGGCGAGTCAGCCAGTCGGCTGGAGAAGGATTCGGATTTCCAGAAAGCCAGCGAGAACTACCGGAATCTGATGCCCGAACGAGCCTCGTACGCCCGGTATAAATCGTCGCTGATGCAGGGATTTTCGGGTTTTCCGCAGGTTGTAGCTCCGGATACCAAACAAAGTCGAATCTTTGAACTGCGTACTTACGAAGGGTTCAGTGAAGACGCCGTTCGCCGGAAAATTGCCATGTTCAACGACGCGGAAATCAAGGTATTCAACAACGTGGGCCTGACGCCCGTTTTCTTCGGTGAAGTCAAAATCGGCGATTCTCTCCCCTGTCTGACGTACATGCTGACGTTCAAAAACATGGAAGAACGCGATGCCAATTGGAAAAAATTCGGCAGCGACCCCGACTGGAAACGCATTTCCGGACTCCCCGAATACGCGAATACCGTCTCCCGAATTCAGCGGGTATTCCTGGAACCTACGGCCTATTCTCAGGTTTAAATCAATGAAAAATCGTCCGGGGCAAAACCCCGGACGATTTTTCATTCAACTCCGTAAGGAGTATTACGCATTCAAATACCCGATTTTCGACGTTGAGCTTTGAAAGCAGAAAAGCGAGCAGCTACCCGCATTAAACCACCATCAAACCTCATACGTTTTTAAACCTTAAACTTCATACCCCCCTCAAACTAACCCCCACTTACAACTGCTTTTTCTTCTTTTTCTTTACTTTCGAAAGTCGTTGTTCCTCTTCCTGAATCAGGCTCCGCCAATCGGTATTCTTTTCACTATCGGCTCCCAGATCAATCGTGGCTTCGTAGTCTAACTGATCAATGTTCAGGACCTTGATGGGCTTCGTTAAATAGGCTTCAATTTCTTGTAGTATGGGCTTTTCCTCCGTACTGCAAAACGATACGGCGTGCCCCCGCTGCGTACCCCGACCCGTACGACCCACGCGGTGTACGTAGTTTTCGGCCTGTTCTGGAAGATCGTAATTGACGACGTAATCCACGTTGGCAATATCAATACCCCGGGCACTTACGTCGGTAGCAATCAGCACTTTTGTTTCACCTTTTCTGAAATCATTGAGTACCGACAAACGATCCGTTTGTTCCTTTCCTCCGTGAATGGTCTGACTGGCGATATTCATCCGTTCAAGAGCCTTACTGACGCGTTCGGCCCGAACTTTGGTACGGACAAACACCAGTAGTTTACTTTCGGGATGTTCGTTAATGAGCCGTTCCAGGAAGAAACGTTTGTCGTCCATTTCCACAAAAGCCACGGCATGATCGATGTTCTTAGAAACGGGATCTTTCGGCGAAATCTGAATCCGGATGGGATTCGTGACTAGCGAGTACGCCAGTTTTTTGATCGTCTCGTTGATCGTGGCTGAAAAAAACAACGTCTGCCGTTTTTTGGGCAGGTACTTGATCAGATCCTGAATATCCTTAATGAAGCCCAGGTCCAGCATGTGGTCCGCTTCATCGAGAATCAGGATTTCTACGCTATTCATGTGAATGTAACCCTGACTCGTCAGATCAAACATCCGTCCCGGCGTCGTCACCAGAATGTCGATACCTTCTTCCAGTTTGGCAATCTGCGGTCCCTGCTCTACGCCCCCGAAGGTACAGAACGACTTTACTTTGGAATGGTGACCGATTTGCTGGAAAACCTCCGTAATCTGGATGGCCAGCTCCCGGGTGGGTACCATCACGATACACTTGATGCCGGTACTGCGTTTGGTCTGCTTCCGGTTGTGGATCATGCTCAGCACCGGAATGGCGAAAGCCGCCGTTTTTCCGGTACCGGTCTGGGCAATGGCCAGCACGTCCTCGCCCTTTAGAATGGGAGGAATCGATTTAAACTGGATATCCGTCGGCCGCTTGAAGCCGAGTTTAACCAGACTTTTCTTTATTTCCGGAGCAATGGAATATTCTTCAAATTTCATAGGCCATGTGTTTTACCGGAATGTCTAATCGAGACTTTCCAGGTACAATTCTTCTACTTTCTTACGAGCCCAGGGCGTTTTCCGTAAAAACGTAAGGCTCGATTTAATGCTCGGATCATGGGTAAAACACCTGATCCGAATCCGTAAGCCCAGTTGATCCCAGCCGTAATAATCGACCAAATGAAATAAAATCATTTGTAAGGTTTTGCCTTCGAGTGGATCTTTCATAATGGTTTATTTCCTGTGTATTCAGTTACCCCGCATTGCATACGGGGCTATTTACATTGAACTCCTTCGGAGTTGACGAGCCTAGTTATACAATGAGCAAACCATTTTCACGCAATTTACCGCCGATGTCGGACGATAAAAAATCCTGAAAACTGCCCAAGCCTTCCGCTTCGTAGGACTGTTTTATTTTTTCGAACGACGCTGGTTCCGTTACCTGAATCGTCGGTAGCGTATCCGTTAGCCACTGACCCGTGGCGGCATCCGTTACGAAGCCCCACTCCTGCTTTCGATCATAGAAGGTCAATTCGGCCAAATCGACCCGGTGTTTTCCGCGTTTTTCCTCAAAAAAAGCAAGCGAAGGCTCCTTTCCCAGCCAGACGGTCAGGGCATTGGGACGAATGTCTTCTTCCTGATCTTCCACGCTTCGCTGAATATAATTCGGCGGAATCGTCGTTTTCGGTACCCGAAAATCGAACCATTCCTGCAAAGGAAACTCAAAACAAACGCCGTGCATGTAGTTAAAGAGCGATTTCCGTAACCCCTCGGCGAAGCGGTCGTGGTTGGCTCCCAGCGGGTCGGCGTGATCCAGGTCGTTGTCGGCAAAATCGCCCGCAATGGGGCCAATCCGCTGTACTTCGAATGCTTCCGGCTGTAAACCTACGGGCGAGTGGGCCGTCATGGCAAAGCGATGCCAGAACCCCGACTGTACAATGCCCAGTTCGAACAATTGCCGCACCATTTCCAGCGAATCAATCGTTTCCTGAGCTGTTTGCGTCGGAAATCCGTACATCAGGTAGGCATGCACCATAATACCCGCCCGTGTAAATCCATCGGCCACGCGAGCCACCTGAGCCACGGTTACACCTTTTTTCATCCGGTCCAATAGTCGATCCGAAGCCACTTCCAGTCCCCCCGATACGGCAATGCAGCCCGAGGCTTTGAGTAACATACACAAATCGGGTGTAAAACTTTTTTCGAAGCGGATGTTCGTCCACCAGACTACCGTCAGTTTTCGGCGAATGATTTCCAGAGCCAGTTCCCGCATCAGGGCGGGCGGAGCAGCCTCGTCCACGAAATGGAAGCCATTCTGCCCCGTTTGTTCGATAATCTCTTCGATTCGATCGCAAAGCAGCGAGGCCGTCATGGGCTCGTACCGTTTGATGTAATCGAGCGTCACATCGCAGAAGGAGCACTTGCCCCAGTAACAGCCGTGGGCCAGCGTCAGCTTATTCCAGCGACCATCGCTCCAGAGGCGGTGCATGGGGTTTACGACTTCAATGACCGACAAATAATCCGCTAGTGGCAACTCGCGGTAATCGGGTGTTCCGGTATCCCGCTGGGCTACGTCGCGTTCTTTGGTGCCATTCAGGTAATGTACGGCTCCATCGATTCGCGTGAAGACCCGCTTGAGATTCGCTGCCGTCCGGGTCCCGGACAGGTATTCCAGCAAATGCAGCAAGGGGGCTTCCCCATCGTCAAGGCATACGTAATCCAGGTAATCAAAAACCCGGGTTTCCTTCAGCGAGCGGAGTTCGGTATTGGCATAACCTCCCCCCATGACTACGGCAATCTCGGAATGATGGGTTTTCAGGTATTTCCCGCACTTTAACGCTCCGTATAGGTTGCCCGGAAAAGGGACCGTCAGGCATACCACAGTGGGCTGCCAGTACCGGATTTTTTCTTCCAGCAAATCGGTCAGTATCGTTGAAATTAGCGTATCCGGAGCCTGGAGCGTGGTGTGTAGTTCGTCAAAATGCGTCGCCGAACGTCCCAGCCGTTCGGCGTAGCGGCTGAAGCCAAAATGCGGATCGACAGCTTCGGTAATCAAATCCCCCAGATCTTCGAGGTACAGCGTCGCCAGGTGACGGGCTTTATCGTGCGTACCCATCGTTCCGAAGGCCCAGTCCAAATCATCGAGTTGGGCAAACCGTGACGCTTCGGGCAGATAAGTTCGGTCACTGATGGCGTGAGCCAGCGTTGGGTTTTTATTCTGGAGGAAACGAATCACCGGACCGATGGTCTGGATGTATTCATCCCGCAGCGAATAAATGCGGTAACTGTTATCGGAAAGCTCGATACTGTCGTTGGCGACCAGTGCATCGAACATCGTTTGCAATCCTTTTCGGGAAAATAACTGCAGAATCACCTCAATGCCCAGATCGGCCTGATGCGATTCGTAGCCTTTGGTATTCAGAAAACCTTTCAGGTACGCCGTGGCCGGGTACGGGGTATTTAACTGCGTGAAAGGTGGGGTGATGAAGAGAATTTTTGGTGTCAAATCTATGCTGCGTTGCCGCTACAAAGGTACGCCATCTGACTGAGCAATAAGCAAGAAAATGCTGGGTTCATTCCAATCCCATTAAATTAATACGACACGAAGGGGTGAAAAGTCGTACGCATTTTCTACCAATAGGCCTACAAATAAATGCTCGATTCAGACAAAGCATGTCTACGTTATCCTTCAAACACATAGCCATTCTTTTACCGCCTGTCCTTTATACCTCCTGTTTTATCTGAAAAAACAGGAAAAGGCGAATGAAAAACTATCTTTACTCGTCTATACGCATACGGCTTCGCTTGTTCGCCGTATGTACATACACCCATTGAACCTTCCGATTCTATGTTTTCTCTATTCCGTCTGCTCGGATGCGTAGGGCTGCTGAGTATCGCATCTATTGCTTCCAACGCCCAATCGTTTTCACTCGAAGCCGTCAAATCGTATCCTTTCCCTGCGGATTTAACGGCGGCGGCCAAGGGCTCCCGCATTGCCTGGACGATCAATGAACAAGGCAAACGCAACATTTACGTAGCTGAAGGTCCGTCGTATACACCCCGCAAGATTACCCCTTATAGCAAGGACGATGGGCAGGAGCTAACCAGTGTGACGCTTTCAGCCGATGGCCAATGGGTCGTGTACGTACGCGGCGGCGAGCATGGAGCGAATTGGGACGAACATCTGGGCGTAAACGTCGATGGTTTGCCCTTTGCACCTAAAGTAGAAATCTGGGCCGTTCCGTTTAAAGGCGGCGAGCCTAAGCGACTCAGTGATGGCGATTATCCGGTTTTATCACCGAATGGTAAAACCGTTGCTTTCCTGAAAGGCGGACAGCCCTGGTCGGTACCCGTGAACGGTAGTGAACCCGCAAAAATGCTTTTCTCGACGCGAGGTACTACTCATTCGCTGGAATGGTCCCCCAACGGTAGCCAGCTGGTTTTTGTTTCCAATCGTGGAGACCACTCCCTCATCGGAATTTATACCAACGCCCGGACGCCGCTCCGGTGGCTGGCTCCTTCCTTTGCTCACGACCGTAGCCCCCGGTGGTCGCCGAATGGGAACAATCTGGTCTTTGTGCGTACACCCGGCACGGGCGGAGTACCGGATTCCGTACTGGTTCGCAAGCACCGCCCCTGGTCCATCTGGCGGGTTAATGTGGCTTCCGGTAAGGCCACGCAACTCTGGCAGGCTCCCCGAACGTTGGCGGGCTCCGTACCGGCTACCAATGGTGGTTTCAACCTACACTGGGCCGCTCAGAATCGCATTGTTTTTCTGTCGTATCAGGATGGCTGGCCACATCTGTATTCGATGCCTTCCACGGGCGGCACACCCCTGCTGCTTACGCCGGGTTCGTTCACAACGGAGCATGTTCGCCTGAGTCCGGACCGCCAGTGGCTTACGTTTAGCGTGAATGTAGGTTCCGACCCCCAGGATCTGGATCGTCGGCACGTGGCCCGGGTACCCGTGGACAAAGCCGACATGGAAGTACTAACGCCCGGTAATGGATTGGAGTGGACACCGGTCGTTACGGGGGATGGTACGTCGCTGGCTCTCATCAGTGCTACGGCTCAACGACCTCCCCTGCCAGCCGTGATGCCCTTTGGCAAAGGTACGCCCAAGCTACTGGGCGAGTCTTTGATTCCGGCAAACTTCCCACAGCGGTCGCTGGTTACGCCCAAACAAGTCATTTATAAAACGCCCGATGGATTCACCGTACACGCTCAACTTTTTGAGCCGACGGGTGGCCCCGCCCAGAAGCCCGCGATTATTTACGTGCACGGCGGCCCCATGCGGCAAATGCTGCTCGGCTGGAATTATTCGGATTATTACGCCAATGCCTACGCCACGAATCAGTACCTCGCCAGCCTGGGTTTTGCGGTTCTTTCGGTTAATTATCGCTTGGGTATTGGGTACGGTTTTGAATTTCATCAACCCGCCGGAGCTAACACGAGCGGAGCGGCGGAGTACATCGACATCAAAGCAGCGGGTGACTGGCTGGCGAAGCAATCTTTTGTGGATAAAAACCGGATTGGTATTTACGGCGGCTCGTACGGCGGCTATCTGACGGCCATGGCCCTAGCCAAGGATTCGAAACTGTTTGCGGCGGGCGTCGATATTCACGGCGTACACGACTGGACGACGGATCGCACCATGTCTGTCACCGCTCCCGACCGGTACGAGCGAGCCCCGGATGCTGATTTAGTTGGGAAAATAGCCTGGGAGTCGTCGCCGACGGCTTACATCAGTACCTGGACCTCCCCCGTACTCATCATTCACGGGGATGATGACCGCAACGTACGTTTCAATCAGAGTACGGATCTGGTTCGTCGCCTCGAAGCGAAAGGCGTCGATTTGGAAACGCTCATCATCGTCAATGATACGCACCACTGGATGAAGCATGCGAATGCACTCAAAGTGGGCAATGCGACGGCGGCGTACTTTCGGAAGAAGCTGTTGGAGAAAGCTAAAGCGGGAGCTGGTGAATAACTAAGGATTATCTTTTTGTTTTTAGCTTCACTGAGATGGCTGGACTTTCAGTTCATTGCATTACAACTGATAGCCATTAACTAGTTTATAGTATCACTATTTCGTCCTTTAAAGACGGCTGGTCATTTAGTCCATATACATTCCATGTCGGCACGCCCACCGCTCTTTTCATCCCGCTTTAGGCCACCGCGTTGCGGATGAAACCATTCCATGGTGGCCGACATGGAATGGGATAGGACGGGGCCTGGATTTATGCCGTCGACGGTACCGACTCGCTAAAAACTATTAACCATTCTAGTTTGCCAATTGATACTGCTTGGGCGTAACCCCGTAGACCTGTTTGAAGGACTGGATGAAGCTCGACAGGTTTTCGTACCCAATCTCGTAATACACTTCGCTGACTTTATAATCGCCCTGTTTTAGCAGTTGGGCGGCCTTTTGCATTCGTTTTTCCAGGAACCACTTATTAGGCGAAGTACCATAGATTTTAGCAAACCGTCGCTTAAAGGTAGACAGGCTGGTATGACACAGAAAGGCG
>NZ_JBMDWJ010000015.1:0-8960 GCF_048595215.1 Siphonobacter sp. | reverse complement strand
TCCCGATGCTTACTTTTGATAATGCGGTTCTCGTCGCCAAATACCCTAAACTGTTCCAGGTATATATCTGTCAGTCCCGTTCTTTCCCGAAGAATCCGGCTGGCCGCCTGATCGATTCCTTCCGTCTTGCGTATATAACCGCCGGGTAATGCAAACACGCCTTCCCCAAACTTGAATTTGGCAATCAGTACTTTCAATGCCTTCGCTTCGTAACCGAAAATCACACAGTCAATGGACAAATGTGAGATATACTTTTCATCACCCAATTCTTGCATCGTTCTTCAAATCTGCCCCATGAATAGACCTGCAAAAGTATTATTATTCCCATTTTAATTACCATTTTTGATCTTTATCTCCTTTTTGATCGATGACGATTCCATTGCTTACTTTTGATAGAAACCTCTTATTTCATCCGCTCTATTTTCTATGGAAACGCAAAACACAGCTTCTAAATGGACGCTTGTTACGTCCCTTTTATGTCTTTCGTTGATGGCTTTATCGGTAAAGAGTATCGCCCAGAAAGACACGACGAGTTTCGTTCATACCGTCGATATTGGTACGGGTAAAATCGATACCATCTTCCGGATTCAGAAACATCTCGAAGCTCCCAACTGGCACCCGGATCAGTATCTGATCGTCAATAGCAAAGGAAAGCTCTTTACGCTTCCCCTAAACGCCCCGAGCCTTCAGGAACTCAATACCGGATTTGCCAACCAGTGTAATAACGACCACGGCATTTCGCCGGATCGAAAATGGCTGGCGATCAGTCACAATGATAAACAGGACCCCTCGCCTAAATCGTACAAATCGGCCCTTTACATTCTACCTATACAGGGCGGGGAACCTCGAAAAATCACCCGGGAAGTCCCTTCTTTCTGGCACGGCTGGAGTCCGGACGGCAAAACCCTGGTTTACTGCGGCGAACGAAACGGCAATTTTGATATTTACGCAATAAGTACGACAGGAGGTTTGGAACAGCGATTAACTCATACGGAGGGGCTTGACGACGGTCCTGAGTACTCCAGCGATGGCAAGTACATTTATTTTAATTCCTACCGTACGGGTCATATGCAGATTTGGCGGATGCGATCCGACGGGGCCAGCCCCGAGCAGTTAACCTCCGACCAGTATTCCAACTGGTTTCCGCATCCCTCGCCCGACAATCAGTGGCTCGTTTACATTGCGTATACTTCCGATGAAAAGCAGAATCATTTATTCGGCAAAAACGTAAAACTTCGCCTCATGAATCTGAAAACCAAAACTATTCAGGATATTACACCCGTTTTTTACGGTGGGCAGGGGACAATCAATGTACCTTCGTGGAGTCCCGACAGTCGGAAGATTGCCTTTGTCAGCTACGCCGTCAAGTAATTTAACGTCATCACCTCATGGATCAACATTCCTCTAAATCAAGAAGACAATTTCTGCAAAAAATTGCGGCTACCAGTCTGGCTGCGGCCTCTTCGCCCCTTTCATCCCTAGCTGCTCAGGCCAAGGAGGAAGAACGTATTCTTCAGTTTGAAAAGAGAATTTCTGCCAATGACACTATTCGTCTGGGAGTGATCGGGTACGGAGTGCAGGGCCACTTTGACTTAAATACGGCCCTTAAAGTACCGGGTGTCGAACTGGCCGGAATTTGCGATCTGTACACCGGAAGAATTGAAAACGCGAAGGAAAAGTACGGCAAAGAACTCTTCACAACTCGTAACTACCACGAGCTGTTGGACCGGAAAGACATCGACGCCGTTATCATTGCTACGCACGACGTCTGGCACGCCCGAATGACTTTGGACGCTTTAGCCAAGGGTAAACACGTGTACTGCGAAAAACCGATGGTGTATAAAATTAGCGAAGGTCCTTCGGTCATTGCGGCGGCTAAAAAATCGGGCAAGGTGTTGCAGGTAGGCAGTCAGCGGGTCAGCAGTATCGGCTACGCCAAAGCCAAGGAATTACTGGCCGCCGGAGAGATTGGCAAGCTCAACATGGTGAATGCCGTATATGATCGCCAAAGCTCCATTGGGGCCTGGGAATACACGATTCCGAAAGATGCCAACGCCAGTACTACCGACTGGGAACGCTTCATTGCCGTAACGGATAAAATGCCCTTTGATGCCAAGAAGTTTTTCTGGTGGCGGGCGTTTAAAGAAGTGGGTACGGGCGTAGCTGGTGATTTGTTCATTCACCTGCTGAGCGGGACGCATCTGATTACCAATTCGAAAGGTCCGGAAAGCATTTACAGTACCGGTCAATTCAGCTACTGGAAAGACGGTCGGAATATGCCCGATGTGATGTCGGGGGTCATGCAGTATCCCGAAACCAAAGAGCACGCCGCCTTCCAGCTAACCCTACAGGTGAATTTCATCAGTGGTACGGGTGGTCAAGAAGTAATCCGGCTGGTAGGGTCCGAAGGGGTGATTGATGTGGTGGGAAACAGCATTACCGTCAAGCACAGTCTCTTACCCGAAGCTCCCGGTTTTGGTGGCTATGATTCCGTCTTTACCTTCTCTAAACAGATGCAGGAGGAAATGCAGAAAGAGTACGACGCTAAATGGACACCCCAGCAACGCAAACGAAAAGTAAAGGAAGATATCGTTTTCAAAGCACCGCAGGGCTACGACGATCATTTAGACCATTTTACGAATTTCTTTGAAGCCATCCGCTCCAATAAACCCGTGGTGGAAGACGCCGAATTCGGCTTCCGAGCCGCGGCTCCAGCCCTGGCCTGTAACGAAAGCTACTTCAGTAAGAAGATCATTCACTTGGATCCCGTTAAGATGAAACTGGTGTAGTAAGTGATTTGTATGGTACCAAGAAAAAGGAAGCGATCCATGCGATTGCTTCCTTTTTCTTGGTACCGTACACTCAATAGTTTGCCTGGACCATCTATTTGTGTTCAATAACCATCGTTCGGATTTTACCCGCTTCAAAACGGTATACATGATACAGTTGCGTATCGTTTACGACCTGACCGTTTAAATCCTTGATCACCTGGTGTACGTGAACGGCGAGTTGACCGTCGGGTCGGGTGTCCACCGCAAGCGGTTCCACGTGGGGATCGATTTGTTGCCATTGCCGAAGCCAGTACGCCCGCACTTCGTCGTGACCAGACACGTAGCCGCCTTCCCAGCCATTGGGCCAGGCTACATCGTGGTGCATGTGGGCCAGGACGCGGTCAATCTGACGGGCGTTAAAATCCTGATATAACTGATGGAACAGGGATGAATAATCCATGATCGAGAAAGGGTTTAGACCAACGTGTTTCGTAAGTCAAAACTAGACTCGGTATCCCACTTATGAGCGTCGGTATTCATTGAGATTGTAGCGGATTTTCTTGAGAAACGCAGTTCTTACGTACTGTTCCTCCTAACTCATCAGTATCATTCAAAAGCATACGTTAGGAAAACAAAAATTCCCTAAACGATCCTTTAAGAAGCATACATTTCTTATTTTGTAACTTTCATCAGTATAATCGACTGAAAATGATCGTTAAACACCCGTTTTTCTCTCTGCTTTTTCTTCTCATTGATTTATTCTCCGTCTCAACGGTTTTTGCCCAAACGAATCAAAAAGCAGAGTGCGATTGTTTGGAAGCGTTTACTTTCATTTCGAATTACGTGGAGAAAAACCAGGCTTCTTTCCGGCACGTCGTAACCGCTGATCAACGCCCCGCGTATAAAACGTTCAAACGGGGCATTCGCCGACAAATTCAGAAAGAGGGCAAACGCCGCTGTAGCTTGTTTTTACATCAGTACATGGCTTATTTCAAGGATCATCACTCGCAGGTGCATGCGGAGAGTACCCTCGATGTCAGTGATCCCGATCAACTCAAAGCATTCCTGGCCTCAGCCACCTTTCGAAATACCGAAACCGTAGTCATGGATTCGGCAAAGGCGTACGACTATGTCAAACATTCAAACGATCCGGTGGAAGGTATTTATGACCTCTACGGCTCTTATCAGGTGCTAATTCAAAAAAACAAAAATGCCTATCGGGATTATTATGGCGTCTTGTTACAAACCAAAAGTCCGACCTGGGAGCCCGGCCAGGTAAAGCTTGAACTCAAAAGAATGGCCGCAGACACCTACCAGTATCAGGGGTATCTGCAGGACCATTCTTTATCTCTGGAATTGTTAACCATTGATCAGCCCGTCACCCGGATTGGCGAGTGGACGAAACTCTATCCCGTCGCTACGACTGCTCCTAAACATGTTCAGGATTCCATTCCTACGGATTTGACTACCTTTAAGCTACTGGACGACAGTACCGCTTACCTAAGCATCAGTACCTTTAGTCGGGAATACCTTTCCGTTTTAGATTCGACGTTTCAGGCCTTGACGCCCGTTCTGCAACGAACACCGTATCTGCTCATTGACGTCCGCGACAATGGCGGGGGTAGTTCGCTAGCTTATCAACGTTTGCTTCCCTTGCTTTATACCCACCCCTCCACCGATGATTCGTTTACGGAATATTTGGCTACGTCGGGCATCATCGAACGGTACGAAAACTTGCTAAAAAATAGTCCCAATCCAGCCCTGACCAGCTACCGAAAGGATCTGATTCAGCAAATGAAACAAGTGCCGGAAGGAACGTTTATACGCCTGCGTCAGGATCAGCCGAAAGCGGATAGCACCTCTAAAATCCGCCTGGAAAATCCCAGAAAAGTGGTGATTCTGTATAACCGTAACTGCGGCAGCTCTTGCGAAACGTTCGTGTTAGCGGGTATGCGGAGTAAAAAAGTAGTTACCGTCGGAGAAAACTCCGGGGGATACATTGGCTACGGGAACATCATGACGATACCGGTTCCGAATTCAGCCTACGTACTGGAAAGCTCCACGACCCGAAATCCGGCTCTGGTTCAATACGAGTATACGGGCATCCCTCCCATGCGTAAGGTTCCTGCCCAAACGAGCTGGATTGAGTTTGCCCGGCAAGAATTAGGTAGGCCCTGATTACTTTTTACGCTTTGGGTGGGTCTCACAATAATTTTTCCTGCACAGCCTGATAGACCGTTCTGACGACGGGCTGAAAACCCAGACTACGGGCCAGTGAAGCATCCGCATGCAGGTACCAGGGATTGGGAAGCGGCTCCGCCGAGTCCTCCAGGGTTTCGCCTACTAACTTCACCAGTTCGTAAATCGAAGCGGGCCCCTCATCGGCAATATTGACTATGCGGCCATCGAAAGCCCCGGCCAAACCCAGGTGCATAGCCGTAGCGATGTCGCGGTGGTGAATGGTACTCATTCGCATAGCGGGATGCCATTGCGTAGCTTTCAAATGTTGAGGGAGCGTTTCCAGGTGACCATCGCCATCGCCATACACGAACGGAAATCGCAGAATCAACCAGTTCAGACCGCTTTCCTGTACTTCCTTTTCGGCCGCCACTTTGCTGGCGGGGTACGGATGCTCCGGATGAACGGCATCGTCCTCGCGACCGGGATGCGAACTTTCAGCATCGTAAACGTGCGTCGTACTAGCGAAAATAAATCGGGCGTTGGGAGCGTGGATTTTAGCGGCAGCGATCAGGTTTCGCGTACCTTCGAGATTACTTTTCCAGATCAAATCCAGGTCTGGTGTACGGAAGACGGCGGCCAAGTGAATAATGGCGTCCACCCCCTGTACGGCCTGAGCAAGCGAGGCCTCTTCAAACAAATCGCCCTCCATGATCGACACGCCGGACGGTACGTCTTTGCCCGCACGTACCAGTGCCCGACAATCCCAACCCGCTTCCATGAGACGAGGGAGCAGGCGTGCTCCCACCAGACCGGTTACACCCGTTAACAATATTTTTCCGAATGGCTTGTTCATTTACGTATGATTTAAATACGGAACAAAATTCGGGCGTGTACGCTTAGCGGAGCCGGACGAAAGCCGATGGGTTCAGGACAAATCCTGAAAAAACGCGGCAACCGTTTTCCCCGTTTCCTTTTTGAATACGCGGGAGAAGTAATCTGGGTCGTTGAAGCCCAGTTCAAAGGCCAGTTCCTTTACGGACGATCGTTCGCCGTAGTACAGACGACGTCTGGCTTCCAGAATGAGACGGTTGGTAATGAATTCCTTGGGCGATCGACCGGAATAATGTTTGACAATCTGGCACAGGCTGTCGGTACTGACGGCCAGTTCCTCGGCAATCGCTTTGATGCTTGGATGGTCGATCAGGTTGTTTTCAACAAATACTTTAAAGCCAATGAATTTTGCGAGTCGGTCATCCGTCGGTTTTTTGTCCGCTGCAAAATAGGCGGTGTTCAACTCCGTAAGCAGGCTATTCAGATGGGCTAGAATTAATTCAGGCTCCGTGTCCGGGCTGCGTACTAGCGTCTGGAGCATTTCGAAAATACCCTGTACCCGACCAGCGGCGGCGGGTGAAAATCGGATTTTCTGCTGGTTCAGTGGATTCAGTAAGAACGGATAAGGCTTCGGTAGTTGGGCCAGGCAGGCTTCATCAAAGCCCAATTTGTAATAGTCTTTCGCGTGAACATCGACCGGAAACTGCTGAATCTGATGCGGTAAGCAGAACAGCACCTCGTGTTTTTCAACCTCGATTGTATCCAGATCTACGCCGTACTGGCTTGAACCCTCGACTACAAAAAGAAAAAAGTAATACGGCAAGCGATGCGTAAGTCCGTACTGATCGGCGATTTCCGGCGATAGATGACCAAAATCCGGCGAAACGATTCGAATCGGTAGCTGATCGTTTTGGCTGAAGCCCTCCGGTAATGAATGGATCGTACGCATGCCTGCTGTTTACAAAAGGTGATAGGGTTAAACATACACGCTTCCCCGCGGAAAGACAAACCCGAACTGGACGTACTACCGCAAGCGGATGGCCTATCCAACCCGAAACAACGGTATACTACTCCAAAGTTAAACTTCTACAGAAACGTTCTTCAGGAATAAAAACGCGTGCGGTCAAGATACTGCTAAACTTCGGCGATAGTCCGTGGGGGTGTACTGGTAATGTCGTTTGAAAAGTTTGTTTAAATGGCAAACGTCGGAGAACCCGAATTCATCCGCGATCTGGGAAATGGTCAGCGTACTCAGACTTAACCGAGTGGCTACCCGATTGAGTTTATACTGAATGATGTATTGCTGAATGGACTCGCCCACCTGTTGCTTAAATAGGGCGGCTAGGTGACTGGCGGAATAGTTGAATACCTCCGCCATGTTTTCCATTCGCAACAACTGAGGTTCCGTAATGTGCTGACCAATGTACGTCAGTACGCGTTGGATAAACGCCGAAGGGCTTACCGACCGGGCAGATTCGCCGACCGAATGTTGAGCAAGATAGCGATCTAATAGACTCAAAATGGTCTTCATCAGTGATTCCACGACTGAATTAGCCGGTACGCCGTGCAGCTGCTGTTCCGCCAGAATAATTTCTACTAAGGCCCGCAGGCTTCGTTGTTCACTGGGGTTACTGATGAGCGTACCCGATAACGGTACGCTATAGTCGACGACGTGGGGCCACCCCTGACCCGCTGTCGGCACCAGACTGGCTACGTAAGGAATGGTGAACAACAGACTATAAAAGCAGGTCTTTTGAGAAATCCTGAAACTGCATCTAGCCGATGGTCCCAGAAAAAACACATCCCCGGCCTGGTACCTAACCTGATTTCCATTCGCCAGATAATAGCCACTACCGGCCTGAATCAGCACAATTTCGTAGGACGTATCCCGACTGCCTGATACAGGCCAATGGTTGGCTTCAAATTGCTGGGCACGAAGAGACTCGTTAGAAAGGAAGCGTTTCATAGTCCTGGATTTTTAAAGGTAGAGCATCAGCTAGTGATACGCTTGCCAACACAATGCCAAAGGCTATAAAGAACCACTTCCAATACTCTATCTACTGATAATCAGTAATTTAACATTCTCGCGTTAGTAACATCCATCTCCAATAGAATAGAGCCTCCAATATATTGGAGTTTCGTTTATGAGTAAACTGCCTCTTGTATCTTTACTCCGCATTAAATTCACAAAACGGCTATGGCTTACTACGGTGAACTGAACCGACTCCCTTCCCTACTGGTGGTGGAGGACGAGTTTCTGATTGCCCACGATCTTCGACGGATACTAACTAACGCGGGGTATGATGTGATCGGTTTGGCGGCATCGGTACAGGAAGCCAAGGAACGCATGGCCCAGCGAACACCGGATATTGTCTTACTGGACATTTTACTCATCGGGCTTGAAACGGGTATTGATCTGGCCGAATGGCTGAAAGAACAAGGGATACCCTTCGTTTTTCTGTCGGCTAATCTTAGCAACGAGCTGCTCGAAGCGGCCAAACGTACCCAGCCCTTCGGCTTTCTGACCAAGCCGTTTCGCGAAAAAGACGTACTGACCACGCTGGAACTAGCCCGCTATCGTCACGCTCACAGCGAAGAAGCCAAGCTCCGGCAACAACAGGCCATTCAGATTGCCGTCAACAACGCTATTGTTACTATTCAGGATCGGGATCAGCTGTGTCTGGCTATCGCTCAGCAGATTAATCAACTCGTCCCCTTTTCCTTTCTTAACCTGCGGATTGGCTTACCGGATGAATCCTCTTTTTACTGGCTGATGCTGGAAAAAACGTCAGAACATACGTTTGTACGGATCAACCCAACCGCTCTGTTACCTAGCCAAACGGATGGACAAATGCTGGATAAACTCGATCGGGAAGCTCCGGATCGACTCGGCGAACAAATGGGAATCTTCGTCGGTGAAGACTTTCAGCAACTCTGTGAGCATTACATCACCGCCCGCTCCTGCCGGGATCATTTTCAGGTACAATCGCTGATGCTCTTTCCCATTCAGCTCAAGCGTAATTCCAGAACGACGATTATTGTATCCAGTACGTCTCTGGAAGGTTTTACGCCGAAAGAGTACCAGGCCGTTAGTCTGATTATGCCCCAGATTGCCCTGGCTCTGGATAATTTGCTGGCTTACGAAGAATTAGAGGCTCGTCGCCAACTGAAAGCCAT
>NZ_JBMDWJ010000014.1:0-2480 GCF_048595215.1 Siphonobacter sp. | reverse complement strand
TGGCGTTGGTGACGTCGGTTAAATGCAGGCCCCCTTTCATGCCGCCCGTCAGGTGCCAAAGCAGGTACGTATCCATCGTTCCGAACAGTACTTCGCCTTTTAAGGCGTCTTTCTCCAGCGTAGCGACGTTTTTCAACAGCCACTTGATTTTCAAACTGCTGAAGTACGTGGCCAGTGGCAACCCCGTTTGTTCACGAAAGCGATCCGGACCTCCTTCGGCGGACAACTCCGTTACCAGACCACTCGTTCGCGTATCCTGCCAGACCAACGCATTGTAGTACGGTTTGCCGGTATAGCGATTCCACATCACCGTAGTCTCCCGCTGGTTGGTAATACCCACCGCGACAAGATCCTTGGATGTCAGGTTGGCCTGCTTCAAGGCCTTTTGAATGACTTCTTTGGTATTACACCAGATTTCGTCGGGATTGTGTTCTACCCAGCCGGGCTGCGGGTACAATTGGGCGTGCTCTTTCTGAGCCAATGAAATAATTTGTCCTTGTTTATCGAAAATAATAAAGCGGGTACTCGTCGTACCCTGATCAATCGATCCAATGTACATGTCGTCGATAGTTTTTGGTTGGAGGAGTCAGGGAACTAGTGAAAAGCCATGAATAACAGGCTGCCCGCCACACCGCCGAGTAAAGAAGCCACCACGGGAATCCAGGCGTAACCCCAGTCGGAAGGACCTTTGCCAGGAATGGGTAGCAAGGCATGAGCGATTCGCGGGGCCAGGTCACGGGCCGGACTCATGGCGTAACCCGTCGTACCACCCAGCGATAAGCCAATACTCCAGACTAATAAGCCTACCAAATAAGGCCCCAGACCAATGGCCAGTTCGCCCGCTCCGGAAATTGAACTTACGCCGATGATGAGTACAGCCGTGGCAATAAATTCGGAGATAAAATTACCAGTCCGGTTCCGTACTGCGGGCCCCGTAGCAAATACGGCCAGCTTTGTGCTGGGTTCGGGCGTTACGGCCCAGTGGGGCAGGTACTGTAACCAAACAAGTACGGCTCCTAGAAAGGCTCCGATCATCTGAGCCAGCCAGTAGGGCAGAAGCGTAGAAAAATCCTGATTAGAGACGGCAAAGGCGAGAGTGACGGCCGGATTGAGGTGAGCATCCGAACTACCGAAGGCTTTGGCTACGAAGATGCCCAGCATGACGGCGAAGCCCCAGCCGGCAGTAATCACGATCCAACCGCTGTTTTCACCTTTGGAATTCTTTAGCAATACATTGGCTACGACGCCATCGCCCAGTAGAATCAAGACGAGCGTACCCATGAGTTCACCCCAGAATGCTTGCATAAATGGTTAGAGGAGTAGAAATGACTTTTTGTACAAAGAAAAGAATGAAAAGGATTTAGTCAAGCAATAGGTCATAAGTACAGCCGTCTAAAAAGAAAAAACGCAGGAACCGAATTGCTCGGGCTCCTGCGTTTAAGGAAAGTTTCTCGTTAGTCTTTCTTCTTTTTGTCCTTCTTGGAATCTTTGTCATCCTTCCCGCCGAAGATTCTTTCCAGCAAGCCCTTTTTCTCTTCTTTCTTTTCGCCCACGCTTCCCAGATTAATTTCGTGGTCGATGGAGGGCTGGATCGCCTGAATGAAGGCGTTTTGCAGAATAGTACCAATCATAAACCAGACGTTCGTATCCGGCTCTTTGATGTCTCCCTCGAAAGGAATTTTAGTAGCCAACTGGTTCTTCGGTTGATTTTTAAAGGCAAAAGCCACCGTCCCCACGACTCCTTCCCAGAGTTTTTGCAGAAAATTATCCTTGCGATCCTCCGGACCGAGCACTTTCAGATTTTTGATCAGAGGCTTTACATAACCATTGAAACGTCCTTCCTTAGCTGCCGCTTCGGCGTAAAGGCCAAACGTCCCTCGATTAACATCAATCTTTGCGTACGCTTTAAAGAAATCATTAAGCTTCACCAAATTAGTCCCTTTGACCTCAGCGTTTACATCAAACGTAGGTTGTCGAGCCAGCAGGTTCAATCGGCCATTGATATTCATCTCGCCTTCGTAGACGTTGGCCCGAGCCGTAACCGTAGAAGGCAATACACTGGTCGAGTCGTAACTATTTCGCAGGTTGAGAGCCAGTAGATGAGCGTTGGTCAGGGCAATATCCACCCGGGGTTTGGAGTGTTCATCCACGTACTCAATTCGACCATCGTTGATTTCGACCCGGTTCACATCCAGGGGCATGAAATCATTCAACAGATCCCGAAAATCACTCGAATCTTTCTTCACCTGGTTGGGTTCCACTTTATCCTTGGTAAAGCGAAGCAGGGGCGATTCGAATACCAGTTCACCTACAATAGATCCTTTGAAAAGGGCTTTCCATTCTACGGAAAGGTCAATGAGTTTAGCTCCGAAAAACGGCGTTTGCCGCTGCGATGTGGAGTCGTATTTATTGAGATATACGCTGTCGATTTTATACGCACCTCGCAATAGAGCAATGTCAATATCCTTGATGTGGCCGCG
>NZ_JBMDWJ010000013.1:0-9888 GCF_048595215.1 Siphonobacter sp. | reverse complement strand
GGAGCATCTTTTAAAGGTACTTCGCTTGATACTCCACTAAGTCCATCAATGGAAGTGTCGGTCAATCCATTCGGACTGGCGGCCTTCTTGGCATTAATCTCTTCCTGTTTCATAGCAGTATACGTTTAAATGATTACGGCTATACGAGCAAAAATAACGTGCTTGGGGTATTCCGTCCGCTAGTTGAGTAGCTCAGGCGTCAGTCGAGTCTTTGAAACAGCGTAAAAACGTTTACTCTATTTTCTTAAAAAATTATTTTTCTGTATATACTGTAAATTCTATCCTTAGCGTTAGATAGGTACTAAGATCGGAGAGTGGCGGCTTGAAGATCTAATCTCTAAACGGCCTGTCCTGTGGGACCAGGCCGTTTGTGTTAACAAGTCTTTCAAAAAATGGGCAGAAAGCTTGCTCTAAACAAAAATCTTTTTTAGATTTGATTATGCTTCTCTACTTCGGGTGGAGAGCTTTAACAAACTGATCACTAACCCTCCTGACTCTCTGTTTGCAACTAGATTAGGAAAGAGAAAGCCCTACCTACGTAGGGCTTTCTCTTTTTAGTAACTAACTGTGACCGAAGGTATTCGGTTATTGTGCTTATAGGCTAGCCATAAGATTAATGCAAACGAAAGGTGACTTAAACTGAAAAGCAAGGGTATTGATTGATACTATTCTTTAAAGTAATTCAGTGCTACTGAACTAGCCTTGATAGAGGCCGCCTTTAAAACTGAGAAATTTATAGGCTGACCTTTAATCATGATCAGCTTGGCCAATACTTACCTTTTTTAGTGCTATAGCTGCATACCATTTATCTTTCTAAATAGGCCAAGATGATGGAATCAACCTGCCTGATTGTCTGCTTATATTTTTATCATCTGATAATAAAAGATTCAGGAATTAGCTATATAAAAACTAGCCACAAATAGATAGAATACTATAATAAATCTCAATTGTAGTGAATACGCCATGTGTCTAATGCATAGAAAAACCCTTCAAAAGCTAGTCAGTACACAAACATTAAATTCGTTGAGATGGCATTTAATGTTTGTATTGGTGTTGTCTATAAAGTACTGGTAATCAATATTATGAAAAGCCAAATTTGTCATCTTGATGTTCCGGCTCTAGGGCAGTGGTGATACTATTGGCAACCGATGCATACGATTCTTTTATAATTAAATAGTGGCTAGTTTCAAGATAAATACCCGTCGTATCATTCGTTACTTCTTCGAAAGCTACAATGGCTGAAGCCCTAATCTGAACTTCCTGGTTGTATTTTTGCGTAATAAATTTGATAAATTTCATGATCTTCGTCTGGTTTTAGTGAGTGTAATATGCGACATTCGCCATCTTATATAATTGGCTAATCGTTAACCTTGATAACTAAATTATTAATCTGAAATGGTACGATACGATTTAGCCATTAGGGCCTAAAAAACCGTTCTAAACCTTTTGTAAATAGGCATAGGATAAGTTGAGTACCAACAAAGATTTCTGAGTAATTTATTTTAATGAATTAAAATTATGTTAACCGCCGAACAGAAAAGAAAGCTAATTGAAGCGTTAGCAATCATTGGGAATGAACCCCTCTACGAAAACTTTGTTCATCAGCATTACGGGCAGTCCACTCAACGTATCGATCGTCTCAAACAGAAAATAGAAAGTGTAGCTCAGGTAGAATCCGTACGGTTTTGGGCTCGCCATTTGAAGTCAACGGATGGGCTTGAGCAGACCATCGAACGCGTACAGGTAATTGGTGATTTAACTTGTTCCATCGCCTACGCCGTCGCGGCATCGCTCAGACAGGACGCCGCCTATGAGCAGTGGAATACGCTAGATGAAGAAGGATTGACGGTGTTTTGTAGCGAGGTGGTACGCTCCGTATCCATTCGAAGTTTTATCACTAATGCCTTATAAGAGAGCATTTTACGAAATAGGTAGGGGAGGCATTGCAGGTAAATAGATGCGAAAGGTAGTTCCTTGGTCAGGGATGCTGGAAACGGTGATGGTACCATGATGATTTTCGACCACTTTTCGGCATATGGCTAGTCCAATCCCCGTTCCTTCGTATTTTTCTTTCGAATGCAGACGTTGAAACATCTGGAAAATGCGATCCTGATACGCCGGTTCAAATCCTATACCGCTATCCGAAATTTCAATCCAGTGATAGAAACGAACAAATCCATTGAACGTTTCCGAGATTTCTTCTGCTACCTGACTGCCGCTAATTTGGATGTGATTTAGTCGGTCAATGGCCCCGAATTTTAAGGCATTGGTCAACAGATTTTGCAGGAGTTGCTTCAGTTGAGACGCATTCCCCCATACGCTCGGTAGTTTACTAACGTCCAGTCGCACATTTTCCTGCTGAATTGATTCTTCCAAATCCTCCAGTACTTCTTCCACCAGCGAGGTAAGGGATACCTGAGCCATGGGGATTTCTTTTTGAGTAAGGGAAGAAAAAACCAAAAGGTCGTTGATTAACGTAGACATCCGGCGGGCCGAAGCGTGGATCCGATCGAGTGTACTGGCCCCTTTAGTACTGAGCAGCTGAGCTTCTGAATTGTACAATAAGGTTATAAATGACTGTATTTTCCGGAGCGGTTCCTGTAAATCGTGACTTGCTACAAAAGCAAATTGCCGAAGATTCTCGTTTGATTGTTCTAATTCCAAATTACTCAGTCGCAGTGCTTCGGTACGTTGTTGGACGAGTCGTTCCAGCTCTCGTTTAACCAGTTTCTGATTGGTAATATCCTGGGCCGTACCCGTCAGAGCATAGGCCAGACCGTCTTCGTTGGTTAGTGTACGGGCCTGAGCGTGAACGATGCGTTCCTGTCCCGTAAGTCGATTAATGATCGTAAATTCTTCATCACAGGGTGCTGAATATCCTGCCTGAATGGCCCGATTTAAGCTATTGCCGATGTGCTCAACGTCCTTGGGGTGAATAGTGAGTAACAGGGATTCTAGGTCCGACACGGCTTCTGTACCCAGCCAATCACTGATGCGATCCGACAAACTAATTTCTCCACGCTGAAGATCGAAATACCAGGTACCCAGCTCGGCGGTATCAATGGCGAGGCGGAGATTCTCTTCGGCCTCGGCAATCTTCTGCCGAGCTAGTACTCGCTCCGTAATATCAACGGCCATGTGCAGGATCGACCAGACTTCACCTCGCTCATTTAGTAAGGGCTTATACGTAAACTTGAACCAGTACGGGCGAAGCTGATCGCCGTCGTACAGTTCAGCTCGTTGTTCCTGCGTTTCATAAGGTATACCAGTGCGATAAACCTCTTTGAGAATCGCTTCAAAGGGTTGATCTTTCAGCTCGGGTAATGCTTCGCTCAGTTTCTTGCCAATAACGGAAGCATCCTTACTCCACATCTTTAGCAGAGCATCATTCGCCATCTCGATGCGAATGTCTTCGGTTACGTACAGACCGATGGCAAAAGGAGCTTGCCAGATGAGATTGTAAAAATGATCTTGGCTGATTTTTAGTTTTTGCTGGGTGATGACCCGATCTGTAATATCCAGTACAGCTCCGACGTAACCTTTAAACTGCCCGTTTGAATCGTAATGCGGATTTCCCGAACAATCAACCCAACGAAGGGAGCCATCCAGGTGCTCAATCCGAAATTCATTCCGATGCGGTCGGCGGGCTTGGAAGTCGGCCTGAAACAGTTGGGACGCTCTTTCGCGATCTTCTGTAACGATGGCATCTAACCAGCCTATGCCCAGGTGACTTGCTAAATGACGACCGGTCCAGTCTCCCCATTTCTGGCTAATATACGTGGTAAGGCCTTGTTGGTCAGACATCCACAGAGCTGCAGGAACTGCCTGCGTAATACTTTCAAAAATACTGGCGTTATCCTGAAGAACCTGTCGCGTATGTACTTCTTCCGTGATGTCTTGTACACTTCCGGCAAACCGATACAAACGGTTTGCCTCATCGAAATAGGCTTTGCCCTTGCCGTGCAACCAACGCTGTTTTCCGTTCATGACGGTTCGAAACTGGGCGTCGCAAGTGCAATGTTGCGGCGATTGGATAGCGGCTTGGATGGCATGCCGTAACACCGTATAATCGTCGGGATGGATGTGTCTGATGACCTCCGTATAGGTTACAATACTGGTATTGGGGAAACCAAAGAGTTCCTGACATATACTGTCCCAGTGAATGGTATGCCGTAACATATTCCAATCCCAAGTGCCTACACCGGCTGCTTCAAGTGCGTAACGATAATGTTCGCCCTGTTCGTGGAGCTGATGAAGGGTGGAGGGATTGAAATTTTCGTCCCTGCTATCTGGGGTAGAACCGAAAAGCATGTACTGATTTGGCGTATGATAAGGTTTATAGCGGTATAAACAAAGGCATCTTCACCAAGAACCATCGATGACTATCCTGAATAGTTAATGACGGACTATGGTGGTATTACCCGTGCCTGAGATGTACTAGAAAGCAGCGGGTTAAGCTAGTATTACAAAGAAAAGACTCGACCTACTCGCGTACAAGTAAATTCTAAATTAAGGACTCAATTATGTGCTATACAAAAAAATATTCTTTCAATACAAATTAAAAAAAGGCAAAATTGAGTGTATGTACTTAGTTTATGGGAGTGTAATGATCTAGGGTAGGCAACCGTTTCAATGATTGCAAAACAATCGGTTTGTAGATCGGTTATATACTCAAATCTCTTTCGCATTTGGCGGAATGTGTTGAGAGATAGAGTAGCTACTCAGCTCCCGTTTGTCGACGGACAACGGGAGTTTTTGCTTATTGGTACTACATTTTTAACACATAATAGGAACGGCTTGAAAGAGCCTTATGTAACTGAAGTAACAAATATTGAAAACCTGCTTGTAGATGCGAGCAGGTTTTCTTTTTATTTATATTAAATACAGATAATGTATTTCGATAAAATCAATTAAGTCATTCATTTAGAATAGTTTATTAAACTATTTGTCTGCTATTCAATTGTGATAAATTCATTTAACTATGGTCTAATTAAATTAGAAATAATCCTTGAATAATAGGACTTTGTTGGCCAAGGGAGTTGAAGAATTACCCGTATCTTTGCCAATGATCTATTGAAATGCATCTCGCCACCACCCATGAATAAAGATACTACGCCGCGTAATTTTAGAAAGGCTAAACTTTTAGTTGTAGAAGATAACCCGGATCATTGGTTTTTAATTGAGTCAGTATTAAAGCAGCAGTTACCGGAGGTAGAAGTGATTTGGATGTCGGATGCTTCAAAAACCATGACGTACCTTAACGATTGTAAGTCTAAATTACACGTTCTGCCTAAAGTAATTTTACTGGATTTGTATTTACCCAGTTCGCAAGAAGGCTTGCGTTTACTCCAGGCCATAAAATCGAAAAACTCTTCGTTTTATCACATTCCAACCATTGTACTCAGTCACTCCAGTGATGCGACAGACATCAGCCGGTGCTATGAGACGGGCGGAAGTTCGTACATAATAAAACCCACGCTGATTCAGCAGTGGGTTGATTATTTCAAGGAATTCCGGCGGTACTGGTGGAACATCGTTTCTTTGCCAGATCCTCAGTATCAATAAGTTCTCAGTTCTTTTACTGAGCTGAGAATTTATACTGACTATCATAGGCCAGGCCCAAACCGACACTCGAAAGTTTGTTTTCATCCGCCAGTGAGGCTTTCGGAAAAAGTCGGCGAAATTCCGATTGAATCAGTGGAACTTCCGTTGAACCGCCCGTCAAAATGACCAGATCAATCGCTTCGGCCGAAACGCCCGCTGCCTGAAGACAAGCCGTTGCCGCTCCGGAAATTTTCTCAACTTCGTCGGTGATGGCTGATTCGAACTGGGATCGCTGGATGGGAATACTAAAATCTTTTTCCAGAAAATCAAAGGGCATCTCGTGCTCCGTCAATGATGTGAGAGCGATTTTAGCTTGTTCGGCCGCTGCTAATAGGCTGTGGCCGGACTCCTGTTCGAGTACTTTCAACAGTCGTTGGTAGCGTTTGGGGTCCTGAGATTGCCCCAAAATTTGCCGGGTTTGCATGAGCATTTTCGGCGTATACAGGAAGTTTACCTTACTCCAGTCCGCCAGGTCGTGAAAAGGCTTGAGGGGTACATCGAGTTTCTTCTCTCCAAACGTAGTTTTGTACCCCAGCTCGGGCATGATCTCACTTAGACTGAGATCTTTATCAAAGTCGTTGCCACCCACCCGTACGCCCGTATTGGCCAGAATATCCGAGGTACGATCGGCTTTCGTACGGTTTTCCGGAGACAGCCGAATGACCGTAAAATCAGAAGTACCACCACCCAAATCCACTACCAGGGCCAACTTCTCTTCCGTCAAATTCACTTCATGAGCAAAGGCCGCGGCGATGGGTTCGTACTGAAAATCAATGTGTTTGAACCCAATGCGTTCGGCGATCGCATGTAATTCTCGCTGGGCCTGAGCATCGCCCGCGGGGTCATTATCAATGAAATGAACGGGTCGCCCGAGTACTACATGCTCAATGGATTGACCCGCATTTGCTTCTGCTTTTTCTTTCAGTTGCTGTAAAAAAGTAGCGATGATGGTGCTGAAATTCATCAGGGTTCCATTCACAAACGTACCCTGCTTCATGATGGACGTACCCAGCACTCGCTTGAGGCTTCGCATAAAACGACCTTCCTCTCGATCCAGAAATAACTGAATGGCTTTGCGACCATAATACGTGTGGCGGTCATTGCGGCGATAAAACAAAGCACTCGGAATGGTAACTGATTCATTTTCAACAGGAACCAGATGAATAGTGCCCTCGTGGGCTAGGGCAATGCTGGAATTAGACGTGCCAAAGTCAATCCCGCAGGAAATTTGGGTCATAGATCAAAGAATCTCAATACTAGAAAGGAATGGCAGGGAAAAGAAAGTGCCAGAATGTAATCTACTAAATTACTGACGGAAAAGTTCAGGTCAAAGAAAAGAAAGAGCAATGAAGAAAAGGATACGGAACTGGAAGGCAACTAACAAAAAAATCCCGGTGATAAGCCGGGATTTTTTGTTAATGTTAAAATGACCCTAATCCATAAACTTGATGGTCGAAACCGTCATCAGCGGTTGGATAGGTTTGGCTGTATGATTCTTGAAAACAAAGTACAAGTCATGTTGACCTTCCGTACTTTTCAGTTTCACGCGAACGGGTGGCCGGTAGAAAGGATCCCGTTTGGCAGGAACCTTACTGCCGGTCTTCGTCGTGTCGCCGGATTCGAGTTGGGCCATCACTTTTTCCACATCTACGGGGGGGGCCAATGTTACTTTGGTTTCACCCAAGAGGGGGCCGGTGGGTGAATCCAGGTGCACTTCAATGGTACCACCCACGTTTCCTTCGCGATCCTGAACAGTCGCACCCATTTCCAGTTGTTTCACGCCCGTCAGGTCAATGTTCTTGAAACCAATGAGTGCATTGGCATAGGGGATTACGTTGGTACCCTTGCCCATGCCGCGGACTTTCAGGTCAGCACCCTGTACCACGGCGGCTTCGGCGGCATACATTTGCGGACTGTGCAGCACGATGAGTTGTTCGGACGTCAGCATCGGAATGGTCTTCGCATTGATAGTATTGCCACGGTCGGTATACGCTACGCGAACCAGCACGGAACCCCGGCCGTTATCATCCTTTGGAATTTCCGGGGTATACTTGCCTTTGGTCGGTAGGGTGCTGTAGGTTTTGGTCGTGACATTGAGAATGTAATTGACAATCACATTCGCGTCCGCTACTGACATGGCCGGGTGACCGGGCATGGCTACTTCGCCCCAAACGCCGACACCACCGTTCCGAATTTTCTGCACCAGGCGGTCTTTCACTTTTTCATCACCTTTGTACTTGTTGGCAATATCGGTAAAGCTCGGACCTACTGATTTCGTACCCACCTGATGACAGACTTTACAGTCACTCTGACTGATCAGTGTCTGAGCGACTGCGTACTGGGTCGAAGCGTCCACACTCCGCTGACCCTGAATCACTTCCGCGTAATCAAACCCCTCTGACGTATAATCCATACTGAGTGCAACCCGGGCCGGCGTGATTTTCCCGTCTGCCAGACTGCCATCTTCCTTGTCCGCCACATTTACCTCATACTGAATCGGCTGATTCGGGAAGAAGAAAGTTTTGTTACCCAAGAGATTGATGGCGACTGCCGGAGGTTCATTGCCAGCCGTAATTTTCACCGACTGACTATTCGACGCTCCCTTGGCATCCGTTACCGTGAGGGTTGCCGTGTATACGCCCGCTTTGTCAAGCGTCAGGGATGGATTCGCGGTGGTAAATATCTTGGGCGTACCGCCCGCCGAACTTACCTTCCATTGATATTTCAAAGCATCACCGTCGTAGTCTTTGGTGCCATCGGCTGAGAGGGTCAGCTTCAGCGGAACGGTTCCGCCTTTTTTACTGGCCGATGCCTGCACGATAGGTTTGCGGTTTCCACTGTTATACTCGATGCGAACCAGCCGGGCATTGTCACTTTTGCGGAACCAGTTGCTTCCGTACTCCAGCACGTACATATCACCCTCGGGACCGAACTTCATGTCAATCGGTTCGACCGGATGATAGCTGGGTAATACCCGTTCCATCGACTGATAATCCCCCTGTTCATTCATGGTAATGGCCATAATCCAACCCCGGGAAAAATCAGTAACAATCCACTTGCCTTCATAATACGCAGGCCAGGGACGTTTCGCTCCCTTGAAATCCGACTGGTGATATACCGGTCCGCCGGTCGCACTTCGCGAACCCGTACCCACGAGTGGGAAGGTTTCCGAAACGCCGTAGGGGTAGTAAATGAAGTTCGGAGCTACCGCAGGTAATTCTTTCAAACCCGTATTGTTCGGAGAATTGTTTACTAGCCGTTGCGGGTCTTTCTTTTCCAGTGGCTTATTCTTTTCGTAATCGTATACGGGAAATGCCTGATCATTTCCGACAAACCAGGGCCAGCCAAAGTTACCGGGCTTACGAGCCTGGTTTAATTCATCGTAACCGCGAGGGCCAATTTCCGAGTCCTCCGTAGCATCCGGACCCACCTCTCCCCAGTACACGTAACCCGTTTTGCTATCCACCGAAATTCGCCAGGGGTTGCGGTGACCCATCGAATAAATTTCTGGACGGGTTTGGGCGGTACCTTTGGGAAACAAGTTTCCGGTAGGAATGGTATACGTGCCGTTCGCTTCCGGGTGAATGCGGAGGATTTTTCCGCGTAGGTCATTCGTATTTCCGGCGTGTCCCTGATCGTCCCAACTACTGCGGCCGGGTCGCTCGTCGGTTTGAGCCGCTTTCTGATTTCCGGTATTGTTACCGACGGTAAGGAACAGGTTGCCCGCTTTGTCCCAGGTCATGCCTCCACCCGTATGGCAGCATACTTCCCGTTGCGTCGGTACTTCGAGCAGTACTTTTTCGGAATTTTCCTGCAAATCATCTTCACCCACTTTCCAGCGAGTCAGCAGGTGTTTGTGCTCGGTGGGGTGGGCGTAGTACAGGTAGATCCAATGGTTTTGAGCGAAGTTAGGATCCACGGTCATGCCCATCAGTCCTTCTTCAGCTTCGGTAACTTTCCCTTCCTTACTGGTGTATTTGGTATTAACCGGAATCGTCGCGAGTAGATCTACCGATTTGGTTTTAGGGTTGTAGCGTTTCAGTCCACCTTTCCTCTCAATGATGAAAACGGTTCCATCTTTCATGACTTCAAACGTCATGGGCTCATCCAAATCTTCCACGACGGTGACGGGCGTAAACCGGCTTTCGTCGGGTTTGTCCTGAACCTGTGTATCCCTGGAAATAAACGAAGCCAAGCCCGCTGCCAGAGCGAGTTGAGCAGCCAGTGTAACCCGTCTATACGTACGGATTCGTTTCATAGATTTTGTCAGTTAAAATGCTGTTT
>NZ_JBMDWJ010000012.1:0-26636 GCF_048595215.1 Siphonobacter sp. | reverse complement strand
GAGTAAACGCCTTTTCCTGCGAGGTGATCTTTAAATCCTTGTCTATGGATAGCGTAAATACCTGTATATTTGCACTTGTTGAGATATTTGTACTATCTGCTCTAATCCTCCGCGATACTTCGATACGTGAAGAAACTGCTCCTTCGGCAAAGCCTCCTGCCAGCGTGATGAGGTCGCTGAGCGTCATATTTTCGGTGTATTCAAAATTGCCGCCGTTATTGACTGCTCCTCCAATACTTACCGTGTATTTTTCCCGTAGTTCGTCAATTGATTTAATGGTTACAAAGTCCTGACGTTGTAGTTTAATGTCTTCCACTTCTCCTTTTAGTAATTTACCTAAGTCTACAGAGATGTTTTCAACGTCTAAGTTATCTTTTTCCCGGCGAATGAAAATACGATCCAGAAAGGCGTCTCCTCGAACGCCTTCGGCCTTTTGAACTAGTTGTTTCAGCGTACTGATTGACTCGTCTAAGGCGTATTCTCCTGGACGGAATACGGCACCCGCGATTTGAACTCGGTTTTCGTAACGATCCAAAATAGTACCAACCGTAAAGCGATCGCCATTTTGAGGAATAAATGATCCGAAGAAGTCTTGCTGAATATTTAGTATCTTAAGCTCTTTTGACGTATTTCTACGCACCGTAATGGTCGCTGTATACGCTTGATCAGTGAAACCTCCCGCAAATTGAAAAACGTCTTTTAAGGTTTCTCCTTCTTTTATCTCAAAAATCAAGGGTCGACGAATCTCACCACTCAGTTCTACGCGTGCCTGATAATCTGGAAATACTAATACGTCCTGATCCCGTAAGCCAACGTTATCTTTTTCGTCGCCTTTAAGTAAAAAGTCATAGAGATCAATCGTACGTACTAGCTTATTATTACGACGTAATTGAATTAAGCGAAAACTACCATTCGCCGTAGGACCTCCTGATTGATAAATGGCATTAAAGACCGTAGCAAGCGAAGAAATTGTATAGCTTCCTGGCCGCACTACTTCTCCAGTGATAGTAACTTTGATACTTCGTACGTTTCCTAAAGTTACATTAATACCTATCCCTGGCATGGAATACAGTTGCCGTAAGCGACTCGCAATCTTGGCTTTAGCTTCTTCAATGGTTAATCCATTCACGAGAATAGGTCCTGAATTTTCGATTCGAATGCTTCCCTCGGGACTTACTTTCAATTTGTAAGATTGTACGGAGCTTCCGAAAATTTCGACATTTAACTCATCTTCAGGACCTAAGGAGTAATTTTTAGGCGTAGCAATGCGTAAGTTAGGTTCAAAGGAAAGGGTTGCATTACGGAAGAAACTTGAACCGAAAACTTCCTTTGTTTGCGTTGTATTATCTTCTGCTTCCGTTTTAGAAGTGCTTTGTTGTTTCGCAACAACCGTAGGAGCTTTTTCAGCCACTTCTTGGGTTTGCTTCCGGGAAGTCTCTGTTTCAGCAGATTGGCTGGAGGCCGTTTTCGTTTGCCCCGCTTTAAGCTTGGCAATGCGATCCCGCATTTTTATTACATCCTGCTGCGTATATCCTCGCTGAAGAGCCAATTGTTCAATTTGGGCTTCACTTAATCCACTAGCCTGGGATTTTTGGATAAACTCTTGAATTTGAGCATCAGATAACTGCTCAACTTTTCCAGGAACTTGACTATAAACAGTTCCTGCACTAAGAAGAATAATACTTAGTACGAATGTATAAAAACTTCGCATTTATTAAGTTAGGTTGGCAATCGTTGGGTTACGCTGGATAAACGCTTACAAAGTTAACAAATTGTATGTAATACCTATAAAAACTGTTTAAACCTATGGATAAATTTACCGTAATGGAAGGACAAAGGAACGGGTAAACCATGAATTGTCCAAGCCTTCATATTCAAACGATGCTGGTCTACAATGTTTTTAAGACTACGGTTAGATTCTCCCCCGATTCGCATATGTACTAAGCAATCATCAATCCACTTGGTAGGTAACTGGTGCACCCGCATGGCTCGAAAGCAGAGTTCATAGTCAGCTCCTAAACGAAAGTTCAGATCTAAGTACCCGATCCGGTCATACAGCGATCGTTTCGCAAAGAAGGTGGGATGTGGTGGCATTTCACCATATTCGAAAAAACGCTGGTCATAAGGTCTTGATTTCCAGTCGCGAATAACTTTCGTCAATCCACGGTCCATGTACTTTAGATTTCCGTACACCGCTTCAATGCTTGGATGCTCTTCGAAAACGCTCATCACTTTTGACAATACGTTTGAATGGGCATATACATCATCCGAATTCAGAATGCCAATTACATCGCCCGTAGCTCGCTGTAATCCTTTGTTCATCGCATCCCAGATTCCCTTATCTGGTTCACTGACAACCAGAGCAATCCTGTTCCGATACGGCTGAATCTTCTCCAGCGTACCATCCGTCGAAGCCCCATCAATAATGATGTATTCCAGGTTAGGATAATCCTGTGACAGTACAGACTGTATGGTATCTTCTATGGTTAAGACTCCATTGTATACCACCGTAACAATGGAAATTTTTGGAAGCTGTGACATGCGTAAGTGAGTAAACCGTCAGAAAACTTATTTATCCAACGGCTGCATCTCGTTTTAGATAAATTTCAGTTTGCGGGCCGCAAACGCACACATTCGTAATAGAATAAATCCGTGTTTGAAGCGAGAAATGTTCGTATCTCCATAGGTTCTTTCCCGGTAACGAATGGGGACCTCTACGATTTTCAAATTTAACTTGAAGGCCCCGAAGATTAAATCAAAGTCACCGAACGGGTCGAAATCGCCGAAGAACTTACGGTTGGCAATGAGTCGGTAGTAATCTGACCGGAAGATCACTTTTGTTCCACACAGCGTGTCCTTGAACGGCCGATCCAGTAACCAGGAAAACAGCAGACTAAAGAATTTGTTACCCAGCAGGTTCAGAAATCGCATGGCTTTCTTTTCCATCGGATACACCAATCGCGAGCCGTTCACGAAATCCCCTTTTCCGGAAGCAATGGCATCGTAGAATTTAGGCAAATCTTCGGGCGGTACCGTTAAATCGGCATCCAAAATCATTAGAATATCGCCCGTAGCCACCGCGAAACCGTTCCGTACGGCATTACCTTTCCCCTTACCATCCTGCTGCAGAATTTTAATATCGAATTGGTCTTTATACTGCTCGTGAATTCGCTGGATGGTTTGCCAGGTATCATCGGTAGAATTTCCTTCCACAAAGATGATTTCCAGATGCTTTCCAAACCGGGGCATGCGTAACAACGCGTTTTCAATGTTTCCACTCTCATTCCGAGCCGGGATCACGATACTCGTCGAAAAGCGATTCTGCCAGTCCTCTACTTCTAGGGCGGGCTTGGCGAAACTATACTGATTGATCGCCAGGTGCCGAATGAGCGGTAACTTGGCTACGTATTTATTCAGGAATGTTGAAATCAATGGAATGTATACCGGGCAAAGCATCCGCATGCTATTCCGGTACACGTCAAACCCGGCCAGGTAGAGCAGGTTATTAATGTCCATGCGGGAAAGCCAGTTCTGCCGGGGTGTTTTTCGCTTTACGCCCAGCCATTCGGCCATTCTCAGGAAAGGCTCCCAGACGAAGTTATAGTAATTAACAATGATTTTCGTACGCTCATGGCATAAAGGCCGCAATTGCTCGAACAGAGCCTGAACGTCGTCGATGTATCCAATCAGATTCGACAGGATGATCAAATCATATTGACGATCCAGCCGTAACTCGCGGGCGTTCATCACCTGAAACTCCACCTGTGGAAACTGCTGACGAGCCCCGGTAATCATTCCCTCGCTAAAGTCAATTCCCGTTTTGTATCGACCTCTGATCTGACCAATGAGTTCACCCGTACCGCAGCCTACTTCAAGGATGGAAAGCTCTTCGTGCGAGAAATAATCGCAGTACTGCGTGATTTCGTCCCAGTAGTAGTTCTTTTTACGACGATACGCGGCCTGCGACGGAGCAATCCGTTCAAAATATTCCAGATGTTCAGTGGTGTCCAGCTGCGGAGAAACTTCGGAAATCGACATGAGCGAGTTAAGCGATAAAAACACGAAATAAGGATACGAATGCGGCCTACGCAAATTCGTACAAACTCCATTTTAAGAAAAGAGGCAGGTCAAAACTGACCTGCCTCTTTTCTTATTCAATTCGCACAGAATGCTTACGCATCCGCGAAAGCACCTTTGCTTTCCGCACGTTTACGATCGTTCTCATTCAGGTGGATTTTACGCATCCGCATCGACTTCGGCGTAATTTCCAGGTATTCGTCTTTCTGGATGTATTCCATCGAATCTTCCAGGGAGAAGTTTACTTTAGGAATAATCCGTACGCTGTCGTCGGAACCAGAAGCCCGCATGTTCGTCAGCTTCTTGGCTTCCTGAAGGTTTACCACGATGTCGTTGTTACGATTGTGCTCACCTACAACCATACCTTCGTAGATTTCTTCACCGGCGTCGATGAAGAAACGACCGCGATCCTGTAATTTATCGATCGTGTATGCCGTAGCTACACCCGTACCTTTAGAAATGATCGATCCGTTGATCCGACCTGGGATGGGGCCTTTAAAAGGCTCATACGCCCGGAAACGGTGCGTCATTACATCTTCCCCGAAGGTGGCCGTCAATACGTCCGAACGCAGACCGATCAGACCACGTGAAGGAATATTGAACTCCAAGTGTTGCACATCACCTTTCGGCTCCATGATCGTGAGTTCACCCTTACGTTGGGTCGCCAGCTCAATTACTTTACCAGCCGTAGCTTCGGGAACGTCCACAACCATCAATTCGATGGGTTCGTGACGCACACCGTCGATCTCTTTGTATAATACCTGAGGCTGACCTACCTGTAATTCGTAGCCTTCGCGACGCATCGTTTCGATCAGTACAGACAAGTGAAGAATACCCCGACCGAATACCAGGAAGCGGTCTTCGCTATCCGTAGGCTGCACGCGGAGAGCCAGGTTTTTCTCGATTTCCTTGTACAGACGATCACGTAAGTGGCGAGACGTTACGAATTTACCTTCTTTACCGAAGAACGGAGAGTTGTTGATTGTAAACAACATACTCATCGTAGGCTCATCCACGGCAATACGTTCCAGCGGTTGCGGATTATCGAAATCCGTCACGGTATCTCCAATTTCGAAATCTTCCAGACCCGTAATGGCACAGATATCTCCGGCAACTACTTCGGATACTTTCGCCCGGCCTAAGCCTTCGAATACCTGAAGTTCTTTGATCCGAACGCGTTTTACGCTGCCGTCCGACTTGCAAAGACCCATCGAAGCACCTTCTTTCAGCGTTCCCTGGAATACGCGGCCAATGGCAATCCGACCCGTAAACTGAGAAAAGTCCAAAGACGTGATCTGCATCTGGGGAATACCTTCGGGCTGAGGAGCCGGGGGTACGCTTTCGATGATGGCATCGAGCAACGGACTGATATCTTCCGTTTTATTGCGGTAATCGGTGCTCATCCAGCCACCTTTACCTGAACCGAACAGGGTTGGGAAGTCGAGCTGATCTTCCGTCGCCCCGAGGTTGAACATCAGGTCAAATACGTTTTCCTGAACTTCTTCGGGGCGGCAGTTTTCTTTATCAACTTTGTTTACAACCACGATTACTTTCAGACCCAGCGAGATCGCTTTGGAAAGTACGAAACGCGTCTGGGGCATGGGGCCTTCGAAGGCATCCACGAGCAGACATACGCCGTCGGCCATTTTTAATACACGTTCTACCTCACCGCCAAAGTCGGCGTGGCCCGGTGTATCGATGATATTGATTTTAACGTCTTTGTAACGAACGGATACGTTCTTAGAAAGAATCGTGATTCCGCGTTCGCGTTCCAGATCGTTGTTATCCAGAATCAGATCGTTGAATTCCTGATTTTCGCGGAAGAGTTTGCTGTAGTGGATGATCTTATCCACCAGCGTGGTTTTGCCGTGGTCAACGTGGGCAATGATGGCAATGTTACGGATGCTTTGCATCGGAGAAGAAAGTTTTCTGATGTCGTTTGTCTGTTATCCGCTTTGTTTACCACCGGTGCTTCAAGCACCGCCTGTCGTCCCTAACTTCGAGTCACACAGAGCTAGCCTTACGGATAACCGCCAATGAAAATGCCCGCAAAATTATGAATTTTCTAACGAAAAAACACTATCTTGCTGAATAATAATTTATTAGGTTATCATTACTTCTACGTTAATCCTCGCCGGATTAGCCTTCTACAGGGTTCTAAAGCTAATTTTGGATATTTCCAAGAAGCCGTTTTTTTTACGATGTGGAAGTACATATTCTATCTATAACAAAAAAACTCCTGCATACGACCGTTTAATAGGTTGAATACAGGAGTGTTAGAGAAGAGCAAAACTTAGTCGATAAACTTCACAGGACCATAGTTGGAAACGATCCGTACCGTGCAGCCTCCCTTGCCTACTTTTCCCTTATAAGTCTTTGTATGTTTGGGTACGTAACGTTGACGGGAGTCGTCGCTACCATCATCTTTAATTACAAAATTAATGGGCAGAGCACTCGGATAGCCGAAGTTGGCGTATGTGACGGTTACGTCAAAGTCCAAATCCTGATCTTCACGTACGGGCAACCGGAGCGTCGTATAGTTGGAACGAACATCCAGGTTTTTAACGCTCCGCAGGAGTACGGGCAGTTAGACGTTATCGGAGTAATTGATATTTAGCCGAGCCTGTTCTTTCAACTTCCCAATCTTTCCTTTGGAATACTGAATCGTTGCCTCCAGATCCCCTACTTCGTCCACGATCATGGTGCCGTAGTTATTGACCAATCGCAGACGATCTGCTTTATCGAGTTCCAGCTTAGAATACTGGATTTTCAAATTGCCTTCGTTAAGCTGGCGAATAATAGCCTTGCCATATTCTACCTGAATATCATTCTCAGTACTCATCAGGCGGTCGGCTGTAAAATCGCCGTATTGCGTGTTCACCCGTAACGGAGCCGAAAAATCGGCTAGTGTGGCATTGGCAAAACGGTTTTGCATATCCAGCGGCATGTACTTGGGCATGTGAATGGTATAGCTGATTTTCACACCCCGCGATTTTGATTCATCGGAACTACGTCCCCAGCCCTTCCAGCTCCAACTACCCTTCGGCTCGCTGTACCGCGTTTCCAGCCGAATGATATTTCCCGAACGAGCTTCGTCGATCCCTACGGCATCTACAAAACGCTGGGCTTCTTCATCATCATTCCCCATACCGACGATAATGATTTCAGCCCGTACTTCATTCCGGTCCCAGAGGTTCACTTTCATTTCGCCGTGCTGATTCGAAACATACAGCCGATCACGCGTGGTAGCACTGAAGGATTTGACAATGGTACGTTTCCGTTCGGCAAGTGTACCTTGTTCGTGGGCCAGAGCCGGTACTACCCAAAGCAAGGCCAGGAACACACCGCTAAATAGTCTTTTCATGGCTAGGTTTGGATATACGGTTGATGATCTGTAATTGACGATTTAAAATATCGAGCTGTAATTGCAGGTTCTGAATCATAGCTTCGACCAGCTCGTTCTGATTCGGAGTTTGAGGTAACTCTGACCGCAAATTCTGATAATCTTTATCGAGCTGCTCGATTTCGGAAGCAAACTCCCGGTATAATTGTGGATTAGACGTTTCAATGGCTTTAATTTCCGATCGTTTCGTTTCAATTAGCGAAGCGTAACGGAAGGCCATTTTTCCCTCCTCCGGACTTACCTGAGCAATAATGGGATCCGTATAACGGGGTTTCATAAAATATTGTCCGGCCACAAAACCCAGGCCGAGCAATAACACAACTCCAGCGGCCATTCGCCAGCTCTTTTCGACGAAGAAATGCATCCATGATCGGTTACCAGTGACATTTCCTAACGGAATTACCTTCGCTTCTTTCTCCTCGGCATCCGGTAAAATCGCTTCTGGCAATCGCCGTTCGATGTCCGCCCACAATCCCAGTGGCGGCTCGAAGGCATCAAACTCCTCCCGATTATCCCGAATAAAACGTTCGATACGATCTTTTTTCATGGGTATTTTTGGCCATTAGCCATACATTAATTGCTGATAAAGTCTTAAAGGTGCGTCATCCGCTACTGTTAGGTTGAGAGTATTTCTACTAATTTGCGTTTGGCCCGCATGTACTGCGTTCGGGAGGTCGACTCAGAAATGCCCAGTACTTCGGCAATTTCCTCGTGATCGTAGCCTTCCAGCAGGTACAGACTCAGTACCGTTCTGAATCCATCGGGCAATCGCTGAATGGCGGCTCGTACGCGTTCTACTTCCCAATCCGTTTCATCTTGTAGTAACGCTTCTTCGCCCACATACTCGGCTTCTTCTACCTCCACCCACTGCACTTTTCGCTGCCGTAACTGGTTAATAGCCCGGTTTACTACAATTTGTTTCAGCCAGGCTCCGAAGGTACTCGTCTGCCGGAAATCGTGAATTTTCTGAAAAGCATCCAGAAACGCTTCCTGCAGTACGTCCTCGGCTTCCCCCATGTGGTTGAGGATACGCATACATACGTTGAACATTGACTTCGAGTACAGCCGGTACAGCTCGTACTGAGCCTTACGGTCGCCCCGCTTGCAGGCTTCAACGAGTGAGTAATGACGGTCAAGGTACAACGTCTGTTCCAACGGTTTCAAAAAGACAGGTAGGTTACGGGTTTTTGAAATGAATTCTTCTCCCCCCCTACGTTCCTGTCTTCCTACTCCCTTCCGTACACCAACGATTTCAACCGCTTCATGAATCAATTTCGTACCAAGGACAAGCTTGCTTTCTGAAATGTTGCACGCGTGTTTTGGATTTTTGAAATTTATGCGATGAAACCCTTGTCAATCGATATGAAACCGGCTTCTTACTGGACTGAAAAGTATACCATGCAACCGCATCCCGAGGGCGGCTTCTTTCGGGAAATGTACCGTTCTGAGGAATGGGTATCGCAACCAGCCCTACCCGCCCGGTTCTCAGGCAATCGAACGTTCAGTACGGCGATTTATTTCCTGCTGGAGAGCCATCACTTTTCGGCGTTGCATCGGATTCAGTCCGATGAGGTCTGGCATTTTTACGCCGGCGGCCCGCTGGAAGTATTTGTATTTGATGAAGTAGGGCAACTGGAAATCGTCCGCTTAGGTAACAACCCCGACGCGGGCGAGGTTTTCCAGGCCGTTGTACCGGCGGGCCGCTGGTTTGCCTCGCGACCCGCCCCGGGTACCGCATAAGCCCTGGTGGGATGTACGGTGGCTCCGGGCTTTGATTTTGCCGATTTTGAACTGGCAACGGCTGAAACGAACATCTCGACCCATCCCGAATATCAGGACCTTATTCAGTCACTCATTCGTTAGTTTGTACTTTTGTTAGATGGATACGTCTGCGGGATCTTCCCTGATTTATTTGTTTCGATGGGTATTGCTCAGTGCTTTGGTAGGTGGGCTGGCGGGTTCGGCTTCCGCTTTTTTTCTGGTTGCCCTGGATCTGGTTACGCTGTACCGGGAAAGTCATCGCTGGATTATTGCCTTTCTACCCCTCGGCGGATTTTTAGTCGGGGCTATTTATCATTACTGGGGACAAGACGTTGTTAAAGGGAATAACCAGTTGATCGAAGAATGGCAGAATCCCCGGACAATCATTCCCTTCCGGATGGCTCCTTTCGTACTACTCACGACCTTACTCACCCACTTGTTCGGCGGTTCAGCCGGACGCGAAGGCACCGCCGTACAAATGGGCGGGGCCATTGCGGATCAGTTTACCCGGCTGTTTCACCTCTCCGATTCCGACCGAAAAACGCTGCTCGTAACGGGCATGAGTGCCGGATTTGCGTCTGTTTTTGGTACACCGCTGGCTGGTACTATTTTCGCACTGGAAGTTTTCATTCTGGGTCGTTTGCGGTATGAAGCCCTTATTCCCAGCTTACTCGCTGCAGTACTGGCTGATCAAACCTGTCGCCTCTGGGGCGTGGGCCACACGCACTACGCCATTCCCTTTGTACCTGCATTAACCGTACTGATTTTGCTAAAAGTATTGCTCATTAGTATCGGCTTTGGACTGGCCAGTACACTTTTCGCCGAACTAACGCACTTTTGGAGTAAACAGGCCAAACGCTGGATTGCTTATCCCCCGCTGCGTCCCGTAGTGGGTGGAGCCATCATTGCCCTAGCGGTGTACCTTTCCGGCATGACGCGATACATTGGCCTCGGCGTACCTACCATCGTGGCCTCTTTTCACGAACCGTTAGCCTGGTACGACTGGATACTGAAAACGCTTTCGACTACGTTTACCCTGGGCGTTGGATTCAAAGGCGGCGAGGTTACGCCACTCTTTTTTATCGGAGCTACGCTGGGCAATGCCCTGGCTCCGCTGGCCGATTTACCCCTGAGTCTACTCGCGGGAATGGGCTTCGTCGCTGTTTTCGCCGGAGCTTCCAACACGCCTTTAGCCAGTACGGTGATGGGCATCGAACTTTTTGGGTCCGAAGCCGCCGTCTATCTGGCTCTGGCCTGCTTTATTGCCTATTTGTTTTCGGGAAATTCGGGAATTTACGGCTCCCAGATTGTGGGTAGTCCCAAACACGCCCGCTTTCTTTCGTTCAAAGGCAAAGCTTTACATCAAATCAAACCATGACCGCCGCATACCTGCCTCGCCCCATGAAATACGCTTTTGTTTTCCTCTGGTTAGGAGTTGCTCTTGCCGCGAATGCTCAACCTATGTCTCAGCAAGTATTCGATTCGCACGAAACATTTAAAGAAAAAACCCTGACCGAACGCCGCTTTCGGCATCAGGATATTGTGCCTTTACTGGAAAAAGTTAAAAACCACTTTGAAGTAACAGAAGTTGGAAAATCGACGGAAGGCCGTAGTCTTAACCTGGTTAAAATGGGTTCCGGTCCTACGAAAGTGCTACTCTGGTCACAGATGCACGGCGATGAGGCGACAGCGACAATGGCCATTTTCGATTTATTCCGATTTTTCTCGGCTTCGAACGATTCCTTCGACACCTTACGCAGGGAAATTCTGGAGAAAACGACGCTGTATTTTGTCCCCATGCTTAATCCCGATGGAGCGGAAGCCTGGACTCGCCGCACCGCTTTGGGTATCGACATGAACCGCGACGCCTTACGCCTGCAAACCCCTGAAGGACGCTTATTGAAGCAGTTACAGCAAACCCTGCAACCAGCTTTCGCCTTCAACTTGCACGATCAGGAACCCCGGTATTCCGCCGGGAAAACGAAAAATCTGGCTACGATTTCCTTCCTGGCCACGGCTTACAACGAAGCCCGTGAGATTAATCCAGTTCGTCAGCATTCGATGCAACTAATTGTTTCACTCAATCGTACCCTACAAGCTTTTATTCCTAACCAAGTAGGTCGTTTTTCAGATGAATTCGAACCCCGAGCCTTTGGGGATAATATTCAGAAATGGGGTAGCTCCCTGATTTTGATCGAATCGGGTGGGTACGCCAACGATCCCGAAAAACAACAGATCCGACGACTGAATTACGTAGCCTTACTCAGCGGATTACAGGCCATTGCTTCGGGTTCGTATGCGACGGAAGCTATTGAAGCCTACGAAGAAATTCCGGAGAATCGGCGTTCCATTTTTGACCTGATCATTCGGAATGTACGCGTTTTAAAAAAGGGTAAACTCGTTCTGACCGATCTTGCTATCAATCGTCAGGAGCTGGCCGTTTTCAACCGTCCCGAAAAATGGTACACTCGGGGTACCGTCGAGGAATTCGGCGATTGTTCGGTCTTCTTTGGTACGCGGGAACTGGATGGTACGGATTTAGTCATCGATACCGATGTGAAGCTCGGGTCCAAAGCCGATTTTGTGTTAAAGTCGGCCGACGGAAAAATTAAATACCGTATTGAAAATGGACTGGTAAAATAGGGACCTTGGCCCCAGCGGCCTTCTTTCCTTCGAGTTCATCCGTATCTTTAGCCAGTTAATAGCCAACAGCTGCGTATGTTTCAAAGTACCGATCAGTATCACTTCATCGAAAGCGTCTTATTCGAAACGTTGGGCTTCCAGCCGGAAGTCAAAGAGTTTCAATTTATATACGGTGGTAATTTCAATCTGGCTGCCAAAGTCATCACCGCCGAAGGTTCGTATTTTATCAAATGGAACCAGGGCGATCATGAAGGAATGTTTGAATCCGAAGCCCGGAGTCTGAACCGGCTGCGGGAAACGGGCATCCTGACGATTCCGACGGTATATGGCTACGGACAACGCAACGATGGGGCGTACCTGATGATGGATTTTCTGGAAACCAGTGCCCAGCGTCCGGATTACTGGGCGGATTTTGGACGAAAACTCGCTCAGCTCCACCACGTTAGTAATGATCGCCACGGACTGGAATTTAACAACTACATCGGAGCCCTGCCCCAGAAAAATGACTGGATGGAATCGGGCATTAGCTTTTTTATCGAAAATCGGCTGAAAGTGCAGGCCGGACGGGCCTTGTACGAAGGGAAGCTTTCGAGCAAACTACACGACCAGTTTCTGAAATTCTGCGAAAAACTTCCGAACCTGATTCCTGATGAACCCGCGGCCCTGTTGCACGGCGACCTCTGGAGTGGCAATGTAATGACAGGATCGGAAGGAGCCGTAGCCTTGGTAGATCCGGCCACGTACTTTGGCTTGCGTGAGGCTGAACTCGCCTTTACGACCATGTTTGGCGGCTTTGATACGAGTTTTTATACCAGTTATTACGAAGCTTTTCCCGTAGAACCGGGTTTCAATGAACGCATTCCGTTGTATAATCTGTATCCCTTGTTGGTACACGTCAACCTCTTCGCGGGGGGCTATTTAACGGCAGTAGAACGTATTCTGCGGAAGTATTAAGCTTTTGATTTAACGATACAAAAAGCGGATGTCCAGTGAGCTGAACATCCGCTTTTTCGTATACAACAGTCCGTTTTAGTTGGTAGCCAGTATCTCAGCCAGCTTCTCCCCTAAGGCTTTTCCACGAATATTTTTCGCGATAATTTTGCCGTTCGGATCCAGCAGGAAGTTTTGCGGAATGGCCTGTACGCCGTACAGTCTGGCCGCTTCGTTGTTCCAGAATTGAAGATCGGATACGTGCGTCCAGGTCAGGTTATCCTTGTGAATGGCTTTCATCCAAGCCTCTTTCGCTCCGGGCTGATCTAGCGATACGCCCAGTACGGTAAAGTTTTTATCCTTGTACTTCTGGTAGTTTGCCACCACGTTTGGATTCTCCTGACGGCAGGGACCACACCAGCTAGCCCAGAAGTCCAGCAATACGTACTTGCCTTTAAAATCAGTCAGCGAAATTAGGCGTCCCGTGGTATCGGCCTGGGTAAAACCCGGAGCCATAGCTCCGATCGCCGTCGTTTTCAGTTTCGCCAGCGTTTCTGAATACTTCTTTCCCGCCGGTGTATTTTTCACGGATTCATCCAGACTCGCGTACATGGGCTCTACCTCCGCGTATTCGGGGACTGATCCGCCATAGGAACGCAAGGCATCCAGACTTACGACACTCTTTGGATTTTCTTTAATGAACTTCGCGTAAATGGTTTTCTGTTCGCCCTGAATTTTCTCGTACCGAGCATCCATGGCTTCGTCGAATTCCTTCGACTTGCGTTGTTCCGGTGTAGCCGCCTGATACTCCTTCATCATCTGGGCCATCTGCTCGTTGCTGCTTTTCAAGGCTACTTTCAGCTTTTCATTCGCCACGTTTAATGGCGTACCTTTTACGCTTGCGTTCAGGGCTGAATCGGGGCTTTGTACCATGATCGTACCCGGTTCCAAGTACAGCGGTATAACGTGATTATTGTTCAACCGTCGCATGCCCAATCCACGAGCATCGATGGCAATCATGGCATTCTGCGGGGCTTCGAGTGAGCCTTTGAATTCAAAGGCTCCGTTGGTAATCTTAGCCGTATCGATTTGAGCCTTATCACCTTTCATATACCGTAAATACGCTTTAGCGGGAGCATTGAGCGTACCCATTTTTCCCTTTACGGTATACATTCCGCTTTGTGCCCAGGTCAGAGCCGGTGCGAGCATCAAAGCGATAACTAATGTTTTCTTCATATGTAAAGTGGTTGCGTGATGACACACGAGATTAGCATGAAACTTGTACTGGGTAAATATACGTATTTCCATAGAGTCAGGCCTTTGAAACAAGCTTCAATTTCAATTATTAGGGCTTTTAAATGAGCAGTTTTGTTAAAATTCCAGTACTATTCACGCTTTCTTCTAGGGACTTCCTTCTCCATTTAAAGTCATTCGTATAAGACCTCTCGATCATGCGATTCTTTCTAGTTCTGCTTCTGATTAGTCTGACGGCCACTGCCCAGCAAAAAAGGCCCGTTGATTACGTCAATTCACTCATTGGCTCGGCTCCCAGCACCACCGAATCAGCCCGTCGGCATAGCGAAGCGGGTAGTGAACTAAAAGGCCAGATTTCGCCCGCTATTGGGCATCCGCACGGCATGACCAGTTGGACGCCGCAGACCCGTCGAACCGAAACCAAGTGCATTGCTCCGTATTACTACACCGATTCGAAAATCAACGGATTTCGGGGTTCGCACTGGCTAAATGGTTCTTGTGTACAGGATTATGGAACGGTCACGCTTATGCCCTTTTCGGGTACGCCCACGACCCGACCGGAATCTTCCTTTTCGCACGACCAGGAACGGGTAACGCCTTCGTACTACTCCGTCGCTTTGCCAGATTATCAGGTAAAAGCCCAACTGACGGCTACGCCCCGGTCCGGGTTGTTGGAGTTCCAATTTCAAAAGGAAGAAAAGCATTTTGTGCTGATTGAACCAAACAGCGACGAAGGGCAGGGCTTCTTGGAAATCCACCCCGAACGACGCGAAATTGTGGGCTACAATCCCGTCCATCGCATTTATCAGGGGGCAGGTCAATCAGCGGGGATCAGTGGCTACTTCGTTATTCAGTTCGATACGCCTTTTGAAGACTATGGTACGTTTGAAACAACGACGATCCATTTCAAACGCACGGTAGCCCAGGCCAAAGGAAATGCCGTGGGAGCGATCCTTGCTTTCCCTACTCAGGCGGGTACGACCGTACGGGTACGCGTGGGTACTTCTTTTACGGATCTGGACGGGGCTCGCCGGAATCTGGCTGCGGAAATACCCCACTGGAATCTGACACCCGTTCGCAAAACCTCCGAAGCGGCCTGGAACCGGGAGCTGGGGCGGGTTAGCCTTCAGGGTGCAGAAGCGGATCAGTCGCTCTTTTATACGGCTCTGTATCATACGAAATTAACGCCCCGGCTGTACTCCGACGTTGACGGACGCTACCCGGGTTTTGCTAACGATACCACGATTCATACCGCGAAGGGTTTTGATTACTACTGTGACTTCAGTTTGTGGGATACCTTTCGGGCGGGCCTGCCCCTTCACGCCTTGCTCGAACCCGAACGGTCGGCTAGCCTGATGCAGTCCTTTACGAAGATGGGCGAACAGGGCGGCTGGATGCCCATCTTCCCCTGCTGGAATCACTATACGGCAGCCATGATCGGCGATCACGTACTTTCGGCGGTAGCCGATGCGTACGTCAAGGGAATCCGGAATTTTGATGTCGAAACGGCCTATCGTTATCTGCGTAAAAATGCTTTTGAAGTCAATACGAATCCGAAAAGCTACGAAGCCGGACAAGGACGGCGGGCTTTGAAAAGTTACCTCCAGTATCAATACATTCCGCTGGAAGATTCGGTCTGGCAGGCTTTTCATAAACGCGAGCAAACCTCCCGTACCCTGGAGTACGCCTACGATGACTTCTGTCTGGCTCAACTCGCGAAAGCGTTGAACCGTAGCGATGACTACAATGCATTAATCAAACGGGCTCAGAACTATCGAAACGTAATTGACCCCCAAACGGGCTGGGCCCGGGGGCGGTACGCGGACGGTCGCTGGAGTGAGAAGTTTGACCCGTTCGCTTTACGCGTCGGCTTTATTACGGAGGGTTCCCCCGCTCAGTATACCTGGTTTGTACCCCAGGATGTACAGGGTTTAGTACAACAAGTAGGGGGTCGCGAACGCTTTCTGGCGAAGCTTGATACGATGTTCGAGAAAGGCTATTACTGGCATGGCAATGAACCGGGCAATCATACCGCTTACCTCTACGCCTGGGCCGGGCAACCCTATAAAACGCAAAAATGGGTACGTCAACTCATCCGGGATGAATACGGTTTAGGCCCCGGCGGCTTGTCGGGCAACGAGGACGGCGGGCAAATGTCGGCTTGGCTGGCGTTTAGTATGCTGGGTTTTTATCCGGTATGCCCCGGAAGACCGGAATACGTCTTGGGAAGCCCGAGCTTTACCCAGGCTTCCTTACATCTTTCCAACGGAAAGACTTTTACCATTAAAGCCCGGGGCAATTCTTCTAAGAATATCTATATCCAGAATGCTACTCTGAATGGAAAAACATTTACTAAAACATTCTTAACCCACGCCCAGATACTAGCCGGTGGAACGCTCGAATTAACGATGGGCGAGCAACCAAACAGAGGATGGGGCCAAAGGCCTTCGGACCGTCCGACCTCCCTTACTCCTTAATTGCGGAGTCCTACGAATACCGACAACCGTTTACTAACTTTAGTGTAATCAACCTATTTATTTGAGCAAAAAACCAGGGTTTTAAATAAGTATTTTTATTTATTTGTTCACTCATCTTTGTTAGTAGTGAATTCCAACCCTCGTATCTTGACTCAAATGGATTTAATTCAATTAGCACAAGCTCATTTAAACCCCTCTACGGTTGACAAAATCAGTGATTATCTGAACGAATCAACGCCTCATACGGCGGTCGGTTTAAACGCTGCTCTACCCGCAATCTTAGGTGGTTTCATAGAAAAAGCGACTACTCCTCAGGGGTTGAGTCTGATTTCTGATGTACTTCAAAAAGAAAGGATTGATTCCGGATTATCTGAATGGTCCACATCAATTAAAACCGTATTAGACATTCAAAAATTGATTAGTCGCGGTTCGCCCATTGTGGAAACCTTATTCAATGGTCAAACCGGTAACCTTATCAATCGAATTGCTTCCATTGCTGACATCAGTCATACGTCTTCTTCTTCCTTGTTAAGCATTGCTGCTAGCGTTTTAACGTACCTGATTGGCAAAGAAGATTCAACTCCTTCGGGTTTATTTCGACTCTTTACCAATCAGAAGGAAAGCGTTTTAGCAGCTCTTCCGGCAGGTCTTACCCACTTTTTCACCTTTTCACAACCTACGGGTTTCGTTACAGAAAAAGCTCAGACACCCGTGGCTGAAGCCAGTAAAAGCAGCAACTCCTGGTTACTCTGGCTATTACTACTTTTAGCGATTATTGCGGGCATTTACTTTTTCAAAAGCTGTACTACGGAAACAGAAAAGGAAGCAGGTATTTCAAAGGAAACACAGCCTGAGAGCGTAACCACTTTGGATACGATGGTCATTGTGCATAAAAAACTTTCGACCGGAGTAGACTTGTCCTTTGGGGAGGCAAGCATCGAAAATCAACTCATCCAATTTATTGAAGATGAGGCATTGAAGGTAGATAAAACAACCTGGTTCAATTTCAGAAAGCTGACGTTTAAAAGCGGTAGTAACGAAATTGATTCTACTTCCATGGAGGAAGTTCGAAACATCTACGAAATCATGCAGGCCTATCCGGAAGTGCACCTAAAAATTGGAGGGTATACAGATAATACGGGTAGTGCTGAAACGAACCTTAAGCTTTCTCAGGAACGAGCTCGAAACGTACAGATCGCTTTAGAAAAAATGGGCATATCCTCCAGCCGTTTAGATGCAGAAGGATACGGCCAAGAGCACCCAATTGCCAGTAATGAAACGCAAGAAGGTCGTGACCAGAACCGACGCATTGCAGTTCGAGTAACTAGAAAGTAAAGTTGTTTTAACCTTCAAACGTCTTTACTTACTAGGACGCTTGAAGGTTAAATTCCTTTTACTGCGTAAGCAATATAATATTTGCGTACAATCTGGCTTAGAGCCTTTATCGTAGGCAAATCGGAGGCTTCAGAAACATCTACCACTCCCCGATCCTTCGTAAGAATCCGGATAGGCTGCCGACTCGCCAAATACGCTGAATTGGTAGTCTCACCCCGTACTACTAAATAGGGTAAGTCAGCTTCTGTAACGCCCGGCAACGCTAAAACTTGAGCCTGTAAAGCTTCGAAAACTTCGTCGGAGGGTGGAACGTCAAAAAAGCGAATTTTGAACAGTTTCCGATTGAGCAACATCGTCGATAAATGGGCCAATAATCGGTCAGGATGTACGGTCCATTGCTTAATACAAGCCCATATGTCGTAATCGTCCAATTGAGTAAAAGCCCGAATGTACTGGGGATGAGTTCGGAAATCTTGCAGGGTAGGTTCATTCGTAATGAATATCTCCAGAGCGGGCGTAGTATATACCGATTGTCCCGCGTGTACCAGTTCACGAGCCCGACGAATCGACTGAATCAACATGGTTTCCGCACAAATCGACGTTTTGTGCAAGTATACCTGCCAATACATTAGGCGACGGGCCGTCAGGAAATTTTCAATCGAATACACCCCTTTCTGCTCGACTACCAGCTGGTTATCTACTACATCCAGCAACTTCACAATACGTTCCGAGCCAATGCTTCCTTCCGTTACTCCCGTAAAGAAACAATCGCGATTCAGGTAATCCAGCCGGTCAATATCCAGCTGACTCGAAATCAGGTCATAAAAAAAACGGCGTTCGTACTGTCCCGAGAACATCCGGATGGCTAAATCCAAAGCTCCGTCGAATTCCTTATTTAACTCATTCATGAGTAATAGCGAAATTCGTTCATGCGAAACATGGTGCAACAGCGTATGTTCTAATACGTGCGAAAAGGGACCATGACCGATGTCATGAAGTAGAATAGCAATTTGTACCGCTTCACATTCCTGATCCGAAATCAGATGTCCTTTACTTTTGAGCGTACTGATGGCTTCGCCCATCAGATGCATTGCACCTAACGCATGATGAAAACGCGTATGTAAGGCTCCCGGGTACACGTACTCCGCAATGCCTAATTGTTTAATCCGACGAAGGCGTTGAAAATAAGGATGTTCAATCAGGTCAAATATAAGGTGACCCGGTATGGTAATGAACCCGTATACGGGATCGTTGAGAACTTTCTTCTTGTTCATGTAGCAGGGGAACGTACTTCGGTATAAACGAAAGTAGGAACGCATAAAAATACGTTCCTACCCGTGTATGCCAAGTAAACCCTGGATTAATTGCTACCAGGACCGCCGCGACGTCCTTCCCGCATGCGGTTGCGTTGTTCTTCACGCATTTTTTCGTACTGAGTCCACTGCTCGGTGGTTAAAATGGGTTTCAGTTTAGCTTCGTAATTCTCCTGTAATTCCTGCATTTTCTGACGATCCGGGCGAGCTCCACTCGCACGCATTTCCTGCATCTGCTTCATGCGTTCATCACTCAACGTTTTGACTTTAGCGGCCTGATCAGCAGAGAGGTTCAGTTGTTTGGTCAGTTGTTCCGTTTGCCGTTGGGCACGCTCTTCGGGAGAACGACCCATCTCGCCCTGAGCGAAGGTCAGCGTAGTAGCCAGCAATAAGGCTCCGAGGGAAAACACGAGTTTTTTCATGACTGTTTAGTTAACGTTCGGATCCTTTGAAACAAAAAAGTCAGCTAAGGTTTAATGGTACGTTGCAAAAAGCATTAAAAAAGTGTAAACTTGCGGCTCATTTGGCCGAATACCGTCAAATCGGGCCCTTAGCTCAGGGGTTAGAGCAGTTGACTCATAATCAATTGGTCGTAGGTTCGAAACCTACAGGGCCCACTTAACAATCAAGCCCTTACGATACTATCGTAAGGGCTTGATTGTTTCATTGTCCTATTGACAAGAGTTCTTCGATCAAATCTCTCTTCTCTAAGGACGTCTCTTTTTTCCCGAAATACAATAAGAGTCCCGACTCAATCACTTTCCTCGTTTATAGCCAAACTTGCTATTCCTTAATAAAGCCATTTTGACTTTTACGAAATAAGCCAAAGCTTATTCACAGTAATTCAACCGCAGCAAATAATCTGTTGGCAGATCGTTGTTTCTGTAACACTACCAAAGTAATTTAAAAAAGCCTACTCACCGTCGTGAGTAGGCTTGTATAAGGCCTATATGTCGTCACAAGTAGGTCTTAATGTTCAACATCCTCAGTCGTCAAAGCCGCCACTCATCTGACCGATTCAGTAAGACAAAGCTATTAACAGAGGGCTACTAAAGTCCTGCTCTTTCGATTAATGGACTGATCATCACCATGAAAGGTAGATTTTACGCTATTTTCCGGTACATAGGCGATATTCTATTTATTAAATTCTCTCCTAGAGAAGTAATTAAAAAGGAATTAAACTTATTATTTTCTACAAATTAATAGCCCACGTCCTTAGCTCAGATGGCAACTCTGAAGAGGTAAGATACAGATGGCCCCTTGCTTTGACTGGGAAGTTCATTCTCTTGAAGCTCAGATTTTGCTGCTTCCGCAATCGTTCATTTCCTGCCTGAAGTTTCCTACAATATTTAAAATAGCCTGTTTAGTAAAAAACTCAACCTTGTCAGGTTTATCTGCGTAGCAATTGAGCGTACGAACGCCCATAGTAAAGATTCCTGATTTTCTGTGCTTTAACCCTCACAAACCCCCAATGAGCCGATTATACACACAGTTCATATAATACTTCTGCCGATAACTAATTCTAGTAGTTATTTCGCTGTTAACCAAGTTGAAAGTTAGCCTGCTCGAAGAGCATAGAGGTTTGCATTGTAAGCTGAAAACTCTTTCGTGTTTCACGGAAGAGTTTTTTGATTGGTCTCTTGCGGCTACTTCGATCGCTAAGCCGTACCACAGCAATGATCACAATAAAAAACTCCCAGCCTTGGTAAGACTGGGAGCAAGTAGCTACTCAGCCTTTCTTCCGTTCCGCCAAACGAAAGAAGGCATAATTTGAATTTACATCTTCACGAAATAGATTCTTTACCTAGTACCCATAAATGGGTATAAAATTTTCTAAAGTGGGCGTCGAAGCTAACCCTTAAGACCCAATCCTATTAAAAGTAGATTCAAAGAACTAGTTAATGAGGCTGACAATACAAAAACAAAGCAACCCAGGATAAGAGTACCGCGAGCACGTAAAGCGTAACGAAGAGAGCGTTTTTAGAAATTGTTTTCATGGCTAGAAGGAGAAAGACAAAATTAACTAACTGGCTATTAACCTTTTAACCATTCAATAAACTCAAAAAACCATTCGTCAAAATGCTATTGAAACATTCTACTGGATACTGTTAACTTTTTAGATGAATTCACTTAATTTTCCGCTTTCCTTAACCCGAAAACCTTTTTCCGTTTCCTGCACGGTTAACGCCTCATGAGTCGCGTCATGATCGGATACAAGGATCCAGTTTTCCTGAACCGCCTGCCGGAGAAATGCTTCCTTTTCCAGCATCGTCTGTAAAGGCCGCACATCGTAACTCATCAGATAATTGACCGGTACATGAGCCACTGTAGGGATTAGGTCGGCTGTAAAAACTACCGTCTGCTGCCCAAGCTGAATTTTCGGCAAAAGCATCTTTTCTGTGTGTCCATCCATGACCAGAAATTCAATGAACGGCCCAAATGCCTGTTTCTTTTCATCCAGAAATTGCAAGTGTCCCGACTGCTGAATCGGCTGTAGATTCTCCGTTAAAAAAGTAGCTTTTTCCCGAGGATTAGGCCGCATCGCCCATTCCCAGTGCTCCCGATGAGCCCAGTACGTAGCATTTGGAAACGTCAATTCGTATCCATCCCGTCGCTGATTCCACTGAACGGCACCACCACAGTGGTCAAAATGCAGATGGCTTGGAATCACATCGGTAATGGTTTCTGCTCCGAACCCGGCTTTATCCAGTGAACCAATCAAGTCACCCTCGCCGTGACGGTAATAGAAGCCCTGCCAACGAGTGTCCTGCTTATCACCCATACCGCAGTCAATCAGAATCCGTCGATCTTCGGTTTCAATCAGCAGACACCGCATCGCTAAGGGGATGTGATTGTTTGAGTCCGCGGGAATCAACTTTTCCCACAATACTTTCGGTACTACGCTAAACATGGCTCCGCCGTCTAACTTAAAATGGCCAGCATCGATTATATGTAATTTCAAAGGCTTGTCGATTTAGAAGGCAAGGTAGCAAAAAGCCCAGTGGTCAGTTATACTCACAGAGCAGGATTCTTCAACATCTATACTGAACTTAATCGAGATTTAATTTATATTAACCTACTAATAATGAGTAGTTTACTTAACTTTCATCGGTACAAACGCAAGAAGGCAATGAGTAGATTATAACATTTATCATTTTTTGAATAATATTACTCGAATTTTCATCCTAACAACTACGTTCATGAAGAAGTTACTCGCATTTACATTAGTGTTTGTAAGCCTGTTTCTTGCTACGCAAGCTCAGACGCCTGCCGAAGAAAAACTAAAGAAAGCCAAACAGGAAACAAAAGAGGCAAAAAACAAAGTCGATAAGCAAGCCAAGGAGGCGAAAGCCGACGTAAAAAAAGAGGCGAAAGCGGTAAAGGCCGATGCAAAGGACGCCAAAGATAAAGCCGACAAAAAAGTAAAAGAGGCCAAGGAAGACGTTAAGAAAGAGACGAAAGAAGCAAAGGACAATATCGATAAGAAAGCGAAGGAAGTAAAATCCGATACCAAAAAAGCAGCCGATAAGCTTTCGAAAAAAGACGAAGCTGAAGCCAGCCTAGCTACCCGTACGAAAGTAGCCGGAGCGGACAAGTCGATTGGCAAAGACGCCAAAGGCCGTACGATTTACGTAGGTGCCAAGGGTGGACAGTATTACATCAATTCCAGTGGTAACAAAACGTATTTGTCCGAAGACAGTAAATTGAAAATCTAGTTTTTTGTACCTATAAAAAAATCCCCGCCCAAATTGGACCGGGGATTTTTTATGATGTTGTAAGCTTAACCAATCAGTGTTGCTGCCTTCTCGAGCACTTTAGGCAGACCAGATACGTCGGAACCGCCTGCGGTGGCAAAGAAAGGCTGACCACCGCCGCCGCCTTTTACTTCCTTAGCCAGCTCACGAACCAGTTGACCCGCATTCAGGCCCCGTTCCTTCACCAAATTTTCGGAAATCATCAGAGCCAACGCAGGTTTGCCTCCTACTTCGGCTACCAGTAAGGCAAACAGGTTATCCACTTTGTCTTTCAACTGATACGCCAGTTGTTTCAGGGCGTCAGCGTTGGGGGCTTCTACCTGTTCGGCCAGGAAATGAATACCATTCCGCTCCTGTACTTTCTGAACCAGTGCTTCGCGTACAGAACTTAGTTTTTCAATCTCTAGCGTCTCCACCCGTTTTTGTAAAGCTGCTTTTTCTTCCAGCAGGGTCTGCACCGATTTCAGTACATCCTGCGTTTTCAGCAGCTCACGTAAGTGATTAAGCAGCGTCGATTGCTCTTCCAGTAACTGGAATGCTTTTTCCGAAGTGATGGCTTCGATCCGGCGTACACCCGTTGAAGAGGAGCTTTCCGAAACGATCTTGAACAGCCCAATCTCACCCGTAGCTGGGATGTGTGTCCCGCCACAAAGTTCAACGGAGTACTGAGGATCGAACGTAATTACCCGTACAAAATCGCCGTACTTCTCGCCGAATAAGGCCGTAGCTCCGCGTTGGCGGGCTTCTTCGATGGGTACGTTGCGATCTTCCTGCAACGGAATATTCTCACGAATTTTTTCATTCACGCGTTGTTCCACCTGAGCGATCTCCTCGTCCGTCATTTTGCTGAAGTGCGAGAAGTCGAACCGTAGTACATCCGGACTCACCAACGATCCCTTTTGAGCAACATGCGAACCGAGTACTTCCTTCAACGCACTGTGCATCAAGTGCGTAGCCGTATGGTTCGAAGCGATGAGTTTACGACGAGAGGCATCCACGATCGCCCGTACGCTGGCCCCGTGTGCGTTCAGTTTTTCCTCAAATTCTTCATCTTCAATGACGTGAATGCTCAAGTCATTCTCTTTCTTGGTATCTACAACCAGGAGTTCAGCGTTCGGCCAGGCCAGTACGCCGGTATCTCCCACCTGTCCACCGGACTCGGCGTAGAACGGCGTCTGATCCAGGACGATGTGATACTGCGTCTTTCCTTTGGCTTCTACTTTGCGGTACTTGACAATCTGAGCGTCCGCCTCCGTTTGGTCATAACCCAGGAATACGGTCTTGCTTCCCTCCTGCAATTCGATCCAGTCCGATTTTTCAGTAGCGGCGTCTTTGCGGGAACGGTTTTTCTGCTCACCCAAAGCTTTCTGATAACCCGCTTCATCGATGGAAAAGCCTTTTTCACGAGCAATCAGGGCCGTTAAATCAACCGGAAAACCGAAGGTATCGTTGAGTTCAAAAACCGTAGCTCCGTCAATTACCTTACTCTCAGACTCCTGAGCCAGAATTTTATCCAGTAGAGTCAGCCCTTTTTCCAGCGTACGCAGAAACGCTGCTTCTTCTTCCTGAATAACTTTCGCTACGAAATCTTTCTGAGCGATCAGTTCCGGGAATACGCCATCGAACTGGTCGGCTAGTAAAGGAATTAGCGTATACAGGAAAGGCTCACGGAAGCCCAGATACGTATAACCGTATCGCACGGCACGGCGTAAAATCCGGCGAATCACGTAGCCCGCCCGTACATTCGAAGGTAGCTGCCCATCCGCAATAGCGAAGGCAATGGCCCGAATGTGGTCGGCAATGACCCGCATTGCAATATCAGCCCAGTTCTCCTGACCGTAGGTTTTACCTGCCGCTTTCGCGATAAAATCAATGGTACCCGTGAATACGTCGGTATCGTAGTTGGATTTTTTCTTCTGGATCGCCATGCAAAGCCGCTCAAAGCCCATACCCGTATCCACGTGGCGAGCGGGCAACGGAACGAGCGAGCCATCAGCTTTCCGCTCGAACTGCATGAATACGTTATTCCAGATTTCTACCACCTGAGGGTGATCGGCATTCACCAGGGCTTTTCCGGGCGTAGCATCTACTTCAGCCTGGTCCCGTAAATCCACGTGAATTTCAGAACAGGGACCGCAGGGGCCTACTTCGCCCATTTCCCAGAAATTATCTTTCTTATTGCCGAGAATGATCCGTTCGTCACCACCCAGAATTTCTTTCCAAAGATCGAATGCTTCCTGATCAAAGGGTACGCCATCCTTTTCGTCACCTTCAAATACCGACACGTAGAGTCGTTCTTTCGGTAGTTGGTACACCTCTGTCAGCAACTCCCAGGACCAGTGTAAGGCTTCATTTTTGAAGTAATCCCCGAACGACCAGTTACCCAGCATTTCGAACATGGTGTGGTGATAGGTATCGAAGCCTACATCCTCCAAGTCATTGTGCTTGCCCGAAACGCGAAGGCACTTTTGCGTATCTACGATGCGTTTGGACGGCGGCGTAGCATTTCCCAGGAAAAAATCTTTAAACTGAGCCATTCCTGAGTTATTAAACATCAGGGTGGGATCATTTTTCGCCACTAAGGGGGCCGAAGGAACAATTAAATGGCCTTTTGATACAAAAAAATCAAGAAAAGCCTGCCGTATCTCTCTGGAAGTCATGGGGATATTCGTCAGTCATCAAGGCTTCGCTATAAGCAACGAAACCACTTGGAATTGAGCCCGCAAAGGTAATTTAAAATTCCGGTCGGGCGAAAGCAGCAGGAAAGTGAAGCTTTGGGAAAGCCAAAGTTTTTTTTCGCTTGAAAACCAATTAGTTAGAAAAAAAACAAAAAATTATCAGGAATAACCTACCTTTTTTAAAAGAAAATACGGCATTTTTAAGCGTCTAATCCGGTCAGCCGGCCGGATTTTTTACTTCCTAACCTTGCAGCAATAGCTATTTAACGAGTTTCTTCGTTTAAAGCATTGAGGCAGGGCTTTGGACTTTTGGGCTAGCAGCACCTTCAGCGGAACTTATACTATGCGGCGGTTATGACGGACGAGAAGCGGTACTATACGATACGAGAAGTAGCAGATATGTTTTCGTTTGATATCTCTAAAGTGAGGTATTGGACGGACAACTTCCCCACGCTCAAAAATAAAGTGAAGCGAAATCGGGGTGGTGACCGCATGTATACCAAAGAAGACATTCGACAGCTGGAGATTATTTATCAGCTTGTGGAAGAACGGGGCTATACCCTTAAAGGAGCCCGCAAGTATCTGGAAAACAAAGAATTCAAACAGGAAAACAATACTGAATTAGTTGACTCACTTCTGGAACTACGCAAATTTCTCCTCGATCTGAAAGCGGCATTGGACGAAAAAGCCGGACGCCCCCGCAAATTCGATTCGTCCGAGACCGAAGAACCCGCGAACGAAAAAACACTCCGACTGGCTCGCCAGCTCAAGTAAATAGCCAACATTACGTATTGAAAAAGCCCGTGTCCACCACGGGCTTTTTTTGTACCCCTCCGATGATCAAGCACCTTGCAGTAACTTTAAAGGCTTTCCTGAAAAAATAAGCTCTTTTCTGAAATCTTTTTGGGGCATTTCAACGTTTTTACTGCTACACTTGAGTCTCTATTTTCCAATGGCCGAATCTACTCCACTTATTCAACGCATTTTACAATCGCTCTTTTTTCGCGAGG
>NZ_JBMDWJ010000011.1:0-12773 GCF_048595215.1 Siphonobacter sp. | reverse complement strand
TCCAGCGACATCCAGATAAAGACGGCTTTCCCGACGATATGGTCGGAAGGAACAAAACCCCAGTACCGCGAATCGGCCGAGTTGCTGCGGTTATCCCCCATCATGAAGTAATAATCCTGTTTGAACGTGTACGTTGAAACGGCAGTACCATTGATTTTCACCGTCGTACCATCGATTTCTACTTTATCGTTGTACTCGTAATTTTCAATGACGTCCCGGTACTTAGCAATATTCTCAGTCGTGAGCTGAATGGTTTCCCCTTTCTTCGGAACCTGAAGCGGACCGAAATTATCCTGATTCCAGTCGAATAAAGAAGAATTAGGGTAAATGACTTCGCTACGTTCGCCTTTTTCGATGATTCTAGGTTCTACCCGCATCCCCATTTCCTGGAATTGTTTGGCTACATCGGCACTCGTATTTACTTCATAACCAACGGTAATCATTTCTCTGCGTACAGAATCAAGCTCCGTGATCGGGTATACATTCGGGCTTTCATTGCGACGATTCCAGATGTCGTATTTTAGGAAAAACTTCTCGTCCAAAGACTCATTGGTATACACCCGGTAAGGCTGAAGCATTTTCTGCGGATTTTCCATGGCTTTGCCATTAATGAAAACCTGCGTAGCTCGTACCTCTACTACGTCACCCGGAATACCGATACAACGCTTGATATAGTTCGGCCGTAAATCTGCGGGCAAATGCAGCGAATCCGGGTAGTTGAAAACGACCACATCTCCATTCTTTACGTGCGAGAAACCGGGTAGGCGGTACATGGGAAGTTTCACCCAGTCCAGGTATGAATCGATATTCGTACCCCAGATTTTCTGGTGTGTAAGCGGCACCTGCAATGGCGTTTGAGGAGTACGGGTACCGTAATGCAGTTTGCTTACAAACAGGAAATCCCCCACCAACAGGCTGTTTTCCATCGAAGGCGTGGGAATCGTATAGGCTTCCAGAAACAACCAGCGAATCAGCGTGGCGGCTACTACCGCAAACACGATAGAATCCAGCCACTCCCGAAATGCCGACTTCTTCTTTTTGGGTTGCTCCTGATGTACAGTTTTTACTTCCATTTTTTCAGTATACAGTTTCTGTTTTCAGTTGGTAGCACTTTAACGGGCCAATCCCCTTACTGTCAACCTTTCTCCAACGTCAAACGCGTTTGTTTTCTTATACGCCCAGTAAATCATCCATACCAAATACGCCTACTTTGCCTACCAGCCACTCAGCGGCAACGACAGCCCCTAATGCAAAACCCTGGCGGTTGTGGGCGGTATGTTTGATTTCAATGGAATCGACCGCGGATTCGTAGGTTACGACGTGGGTACCCGGCACTTCCCCCTCCCGCAACGCTTTGATGGGCAAGGTACTACGTCCATCCCCTTCTTCCAATGCCCATTGGGACAGACGGTGATTCACTTCTAAAATGCCTTCAGCCAGGGTAATGGCCGTACCACTCGGGGCGTCTTTCTTATGGATGTGGTGAATTTCAGTCATTTCCACCTGATATTCCGGATACGGACTAATCAGTTTCGCCAACTGCTGATTCAAACGGAAAAATAGATTGACACCAATGCTGTAGTTAGAAGCGTAGAAAAAGGCTCCGCTGGTTTTAGCCGTGAGGGCTTCAATTTCTGAACGATGTTCCAGCCAGCCCGTTGTCCCGCAGACGGTGGGCAAGCCCTGTCCGATCGAATCTTTCAGGTTTTGTAAGGCAGCCGTGGGGTGACTGAATTCAATCACGACATCAGCCGTAGCGGGCGAAAAGCTGGCAAAATCAGCCCGATTAGTTTCGTCGATCCGACCTACAATTTCGTGGCCACGTTCAAGGGCAATGCCTTCAATGACTTTGCCCATTTTTCCGTAGCCCAGGAGTACTATTCGCATGGAAATGAATTTCAGGTTTGCTTTCAGGTGGTTTTTTGGTTTGAAGCGTTTTAGGTTTAAAAGTTTAAGGGCTTTTTAAATTCAAACCTTAAACTTTAAATCCGTTCAAACCTTAAACGATGGATTATTTCAAAGTAAAAACAGCCGTGACCCCAATAGGCGTGCTCACGTAATCGGTCTGCACGCCTGGTTTTAGCCGGAATGAAATATCGTCGGTATTGTCAAAGGTCTTCAGGTGAGCCGTAACGTTCGCTTCCACGAGTTGAAAGGCATAAAGCACTACGCAGCCGATAATGGATAAATCCCGCTGACGACGGTACAAGGATGTACTTTGCCTTAGCTGGTCTTGATTTAAAGCATTGTAGTACGTACCTCCAATGGTGACAGGCACCGTAGTAACCTTTTGATCAATGAGACTTTGCCAGGCCGTTATGGACTGTTTGTATCGGACCTGATTCCAGTGAATGGCGTACCCCAATGCTCCAAATCCCCCGTATATGATGGGAATGGTCCAGTACTGTCGTACGTAAGCCTGTCCTAAACCCGGTAACGCCAGCGAACGATACGTGGCGTACTTAGGAATAATATTCAGGGGTTTTCTAAGCTTTCCTTTCGGCTCGGGAATGGATTTCGTCAGCGAATCAACGCCTACGCGGGCAATCTGTACCGAATCGGCTTTTTGGGCTAATGCGGGTCTTACTAGTCCTAAAAACAATACGAAATAAATCAGAAACCTCATGGCGATTGATAAATGAAAGGCCAAAGAACGCTCTGATTTACTTCGTATCACTTCTAAAAACTGTTAAATATTCTTAGGATAACTCACCTAGTACACCCAGGATTCGATCCAGATCTTCCTGATTGGTAAAGGGAATACGGATTTCACCTTTGTCTTTTTCATCGGACTTAATGGAAACCTTCGATCCGAAGTACGAGGAAAGCCGAAACTGAAGATTACGGATTTCCTGCTTTAAAGGCACTTTTTTGGTTTTATCCTGAGCCAGTTCCGGATTCTGGATTTTCCGCACTTCTTCTTCTACCCGCCGTACCGACCAGTCCTCGTCTACAATGCGTTTAAACAGGCTCAGCTGCGTATCCACATCGTCGATGTTGATGATAGCCCGGGCGTGGCCCATGGAGATTTTATTGTCCCGCAAAGCCGCCTGAATCACCGGGGGTAATTTCAGCAGACGGATGTAGTTATTCACCGTCGTCCGGTTTTTACCTACGCGATCGCCCAGTTCTTCCTGCCGCAGGTTACACTCCGAAATCAATCGTTGGTAACTCAGAGCAATTTCGATGGCGTTCAGGTTTTCCCGCTGAATGTTCTCAATCAGAGCCATTTCCAGCATCTGCTGGTCATTGGCCGTGCGAACATACGCCGGAATATGCGTCAGACCGGCCCGTTTCGAAGCCTGCAAGCGACGTTCACCCGAGATGAGCTGGTATTGCTCACGGCCCAGTTGACGAACCGTAATGGGCTGAATAATTCCCTGAATACGAATGGATTCGGCCAGTTCCGCCAGCGACTCTTCGTCGAAATGCGTACGGGGCTGAAAAGGATTCGTTTCGATAAAGTTAACATTGATCTCGTTCATGGAGCTAATGTGCTCCAGAGCCGACAACGGGGTTGCACTGGGTCGGCTGTTGTTCACCGAGTCCGAATCCTGCAATAAGGCTCCTAGACCGCGTCCTAACCCAACCCTTTTTTTATTGGTGTTATTCATGTCGTCACTGCTTAGGGTTCAGGCGAGTACCTAAACGCCCAACTCTTCTCAATCTATGGTTACTAAGCCGTTTTTGGTCAGAATTTCACGGGCCAGGTTCAGGTAACTGATGGCTCCTTTGGAATCTGCGTCGTGAGCAATGGCGGGCACCCCAAAGCTGGGCGATTCGGAAAGACGGATGTTCCGGGGAATGATGGTATTAAACACCATATTCTGGAAGTGAGCCGTTACTTCATTCACCACCTGATTGGATAACCGTACCCGCAGATCGTACATCGTCAACAGAATTCCCTCGATACTCAGGTTGGTATTGAGTCGCGTCTGAATGATCTTGATCGTGTTGAGCAACTTCCCTAAGCCTTCCAGAGCGAAGTATTCACACTGTACGGGAATAATGACGGAATCAGAAGCCACGAGGCTGTTGATCGTAATTAAGCCCAGCGAAGGCGAACAGTCGATAATGACGAAATCATAATCATCGCGAACAGAAGCCAGGGCTTCTTTCATTTTTTCTTCGCGAGTTTTCAGATTGATCATTTCAATTTCCGCCCCAACCAGATCAATGTGCGAGGGAATCAGATCGAGGTAATCAATTTCGGTCTGAATGATGATATCGGATACGTTGATTCCATCAACCATGCATTCGTAGATGGAATTTTCAATTTCTTTCGGATTGAACCCGAGTCCCGACGTAGAGTTAGCCTGTGGGTCAGCGTCTACAATCAACGTGCGGTACTCCAGGGTTGCCAAACTAGCGGCGAGGTTGATCGTAGTGGTGGTTTTCCCGACTCCCCCCTTCTGGTTGGCAATGGCAATGACTTTGGCCATAAGTAAACTCAGTGCGTTAGAATTTCAAAGATGCGAACAAACCACCGGATTGCCTAGCAAATGTTCCACGAAAGTTTCACGCTAAAAGTTTTTCTTGAAGCAGGCGTAGAAAGTCTTATTGATTCTCAGTACCTTATTAAGCAAAGTACCCTAAAAAAATGAGTAATCAGGCTGTATATCGGTTTTTTCACCTCCCTAACCCCATACTTTGGTGCCTTCCGTACAGTTCTTACACATCTCGATTTCCGAACGGCTTCGAATCAGGGAAGCCCGGAATTGTTCGTAAGGCTTGGACTTCCATAATTGTTTGAAGGAATCCTGCTTAAGGTCACCCAGTCGGTACTCGGCATCTTTATCAAAACAGCAGGGTACTACCAGCCCGTCCCAGGTTATCACGCAGCTGTGCCACATTTTCCAGCAGTGATCCACGAATTTGTTTTTGATACGATACGTACCATCCGTTTGTTTGGCGTAGCGGGAGTATTTGTCAATGGTCGGAATTAGTGGATCCCCGCCTTCGTAATCGTAGATCTGGGCCGTTTTCAATCCCACGGCATCTACACCGAGTTCAGCTGCCAACTTTTTCACGTCCTCAATCTGGTGCTCATTGGGCTGCACGACCAGAAATTGAAAAATGACGTGGGGTGTCTGCGACTTCAGTTCTTTTTTCCACTTGAGAATATGCTTCGTCCCCTCGATGACTTTATGCAGCTTCCCTCCTACGCGGTACTGCTGATACACATCCTGGGTGGTACCGTCGATGGAAATGATGAGTCGGTCAAGACCGCTTTCGACCGTTTTCTTCGCGTTGGCATCGGTCAGATAGTGGGCGTTGGTGGAAGTCGCCGTATAAATCCCCTTCTGGGAAGCATACTGTACCATCTCCAGGAATTGCGGATGCAGGTACGGTTCGCCCTGAAAGTAAAAAATCAGGTACAGCAATTCCGCCCCAATTTCATCAATCGTACGCTTAAACAGATCCCCTTCGAGCATACCCGTGGGCCGGGTAAACGACCGCAGGCCACTTGGACATTCCGGGCAACGCAGGTTACAGGAGGTCGTCGGCTCAAAGGATAAAGCAATGGGTAAACCCCGATGCACGGGCTTTTGGGTAATCTTCGATTCGATATAGCTCGATACGACTTTGAGTCCATTCCAGACTCGCCGGGCGGTGAGTTTGGACGCGAAATTCAGTCCATCGCTAAGGTTACGGTTGATCATACGGTCAGCTAAAAAGCCGGACATGGGCCGGCTACTCCCCATCGGCAAACTCTCTTTTCTCAGTATTTATTCCCGGGAGGCTCCGAAATTTCCACTTAAGGTAAATCCGTCAGCGTTTTCATGAACGCAACCAGATCGGATTTTTCCTGTGTACTCAGGTGCAAAGGTTCGGGCGAAAGGGTCTGGTTGGGTACGTTCAATCCAATACCCAGGCCACCGCCCCGATCATAAAACTCAACAACCTCCTCCAGGGTTTGAAATACGCCATTGTGCATGTACGGACCCGTATGCTCGACATTGCGGAGCGTCGGGGTTTTGAAGGCATACCGTAGGACATCGAAATTGGCGATTACACCCGCTCCCCGATCCGGGTCCAGCTTTGGATTTGATAAATCCGCGTTGGCAGGAACGCCCAACACTTCCACATCCGAATGCTCGTACGAAGGCGGCAGCATGCTGTTGGTCAGCGGCAGAAAATGACAGGTGGCACACTTCGCTTTTCCGGCAAACAGGTTCAGTCCGCGTTTTTCTTCCAGATTCAGGGCTGCGTCGTTTCCCCGCATGTATTGATCGAAGCGGGAGTTGAGTCGTTCCAGAGATCGCAAATAGGCGGCCAGAGCATTCATTACCTGCGGCGGACTCAACTCTCCGTACGCTTTCTGAAAAGCTTCCTGATAGGCTTTATTTTTTGAAAGCTTGTCAACCGCCGAGGCCAGCGAAGCATCCATTTCCAGGGGATTCCGTAACACATCCGCAATCTGCATTTCTAGGGAAGCCGAGCGGGCATCCTGAAATAGCGTGGCCTGTAAAGCGGCATTCCAAAGCGTAGGAGCATTTCGTGGTACGGACCCATGATTACCCATGGCTATACTTTTCGGCAACCCATCGGTGAACGCCTGTCCCGGCTGATGGCAGGTGGCACAGCTCCGCTGTCCGTTTCCGGAAAGCAGGGATTCTGAAAATAGTTTCTGTCCCAGAGCAATCCGTTCTTCCGTAGCCGTCCATTCAGGATGAGGACTGTACAGTTCGGGCCGGAAAAGATGTTCGTCAAAAATCCACCAGGCCGTCGGCATCAGGAATCGACCGTCATCTTCCAGCGACTTAATCCCCAACTCCTGCTGGTACTTTTCCAGGGCTTTACACAACGGTCGCAGTCGCTGCGTCAGAAAAGCCGAACGGTCCAGATCATCGAATTCAGTCTGTAGGCTTTGTTTAGTTTCTGCTAGTAATCGTTGAATATCCGGTACATCTTCGTATTCTTTCAACAAATCCTCACAGCCTTCCAGCGAAGCCATTGCTTCCGGGAGCGAATACCGTACCGTCGGTGAATCATATCCTGTAATACCCAGCGTCGCGATGCGGGCCAGCTCGAGTCGCATGGCATCCCAGAAATTAACCTCTTTGAGTTCGTTGAGCCAGGGGTGTTTCCGTAGTAATCCGGCATTGATCGTTAATTGCTCGCATTCCTGTTGTAATTCATCCAGTCGAGTGGTATCCAATCGTGGAAAAATGATCGATTCGATGACCTGAAACCCCTGGGGTTCAATCAGGAGCTGATCTTCCATCTCCACTTCATCGACGGGCGGACCATTGATCTGACGAGCCATGACGGGATCGTATCCTTCTACCAGCCACTCGATTCGTTTGTAGGCCAGGCGAGCATTCAGAAACGACTGGCGGGAATTGACCGTATCCAGCGGGTAACTCAGTTCGAGGCGTTCAGCTGTTCGCTCAAATTCGATCAAACGCTGTTGAAAACGCGTTTTAACATCTTCCACACGGGTACGACTATGCCAGGCGGGCAAAGTAGGTAACAGTAGGATTCCAATCAGAATAATCCAACAACGGGACATAGAGACAAGGGGGTTTGGGAAGGATTACCAAGTTTATCATCAAAAGTACCGCTCTTTTCGAGCATTTTCTTGCTTTTTCTGGTGGGACTTTCACCCAAAAGCGTCCTACCGTTCAAGAATTACCCGGTCATTTTCAGTAGTTAATTCCTAAATTTTCGCCACATTTCTGGGGTATTCAACCTTTTTTAGGCATGCATTCGGATCGTTTGTATCAACTGGCTCTTTGGCTTACGCCGGGCGTAGGCGATATGCTTACCCGCTTGCTGATGGCCCATTGCGGCTCGGCAGAAGCGGTTTTTAAACTTCCTCCCGGAAAGCTTCAGAAAATACGGGGTATTGGCGATTTACTCTCCCGGAACATCGTCGCCAAAAGCACGTTTGCCCAGGCCGAGCAACTACTCGAACAGGCCGTACGGGAAGATATCCAGATTATCGCTTTCAATGAAGAGGAGTATCCGCAACGGCTCAAATCCGTTTATGACGCACCCGCTCTGCTTTTTTCGAAAGGAAAAGGCTCGGTCAATCCCGTACGAAGCGTAGGCATTGTGGGTACACGACGAGCCAGTGAGTACGGAAAAAAAATTACGGAAGAAATTGTTGAACAACTCGTCCCCTATCAGGCAGCTATTATCAGTGGACTGGCCTACGGAATTGATATTACTGCTCATAAGGCAGCTCTGAAACACGATTTGCCTACGTTTGGAGTCATGGCGAATGGCCTGGATTTGGTCTATCCCGCTGTTCATCAGAAAACGGCTTTACAAATGCAGGAAAAAGGAGGTCTTTTTTCGGAGCAAACCCTGGGTACGCAACCAGACCGCCGCTTTTTTCTGGATCGTAACCGCATTATTGCCGGACTTTCGGACGTAGTCATTGTCATTGAATCGGCGGTTAGAGGCGGTGCACTGGGCACTGCTGAGTACGCCAATAACTACAACCGCGACGTCTTTGCCGTACCGGGCAACCTAACCAGCCCCAATTCAGAAGGCTGCAACTCCCTAATTGCCCACAATAAGGCCACTATTTTTACCAGTGTACCGCAGATGATTGAGACATTAGGCTGGCAAGAAAATGGGGAGCCATTGAAAATGCCAACCCTAGATTTAAGCCGCTTTTCGCAGGAAGAAAGTCAGATTATTCGCCTCTTTCGCGATTCAGGAGCCATGCACGTGGACGATTTGGCCTGGAAATCGCAATTGTCGATGTCCAAGCTGGCTTCCTTGCTGCTCAATCTGGAATTTCAGGGCTTCATTAAAAGTTTGCCAGGAAAAGTATACGGTTTGGCCTGAGAAGTAAGTTGAAAGTTTGAGTAGGTTTGAAGTTTGAAAGCACAACATCCGCATCGGATTAGCAAGGTCTGGTTTAACCGATTTATCTTTTCCAGAACTACTCAACTTGCTATTTCATACCAACGTAAAGCTCAGAATCTATTAAAACTTTGACTCATTACGAACAACTTGGCGTTTCTTCCCGGGCATCCATCGAAGAGATCAAGCGAGCGTACCGACAGCTGGCCGTAACCTGGCATCCAGACAAAAATCCCGGACAGCCCCAGGCGGAAGAGCGTTTCAAGGCCATCAATGAAGCCTATCGTGTACTGTCCGATCCGGCTCTTCGAGCTTCGTACGATCTAAAGCTTACCTACGGAACTCCGCCCCCCGTTACGCCACCGCCGCCGCCCAGGCCCCGCCCGGCTCCGGTACAGCCACCACGACCTACGGTTCATCGCTGGCTGATTCCAGGCATTGGATTACTAGTGGTATTAGTAGCTTTAGGGGTAGTTGCTTTCCAACAATACGAACAGAAACAGGCCGTAACGGAGGTAGCAGATGCCACCCGACTGCTGGTCGATGAAGATACGACCGCAGCGATGGGAAAACTCAACGATGCCATTCACCACGATGAAACGCTTACTTCGGCCTATCGTCTGCGAGGACAGGTTTTGTTGCAGTTACGCGAATTTCAGACGGCCTATCCGGATTTGTTGAGAGCCTCGCAGGCAGATCCTTTTGATGAAGACTTGTACTTTAATCTAGCTACCTGTAGCTATTACCTGAAGAAGTACGCCCAAAGCCGCTTGCATCTCAACAAGGTACTGACGCTGTCCCCCCAAAATGGCAAAGCTCTGACCATGCGGGGAACCAACTTCTGGTTGGAAAAAGATTCTCTACAAGCTTGTGAAGATTGGCAGAAAGCTGCCGGTCTGGGCGAAACGGAAGCGAAAACTTTGGTTCATGACTATTGTAACCTACGATGATACGATCATCGTTTATCTTAGACAGCATCAGGTGCGTTTTCCGTCCCGCTGAGACGGCTGGTCTTTTAGTCCGTATCGCGAACACCGCTCACTTCCTTTTGCTCGGGCCACCGCATTGCTAAGGAAGTAGGCGGTTTTTCGCGATACGGACGGGGATCGGTTTATATCGTCGACTATACTAATACACTAATAAATATCAGAAGATGCCCCCCCCCTACCGCCTATCACCGCGTAACGACCTACGATAGCTGCAATGCGGTGGGCTAAAGCAGGCTATCGTTAGTCATGGAGTGGCTGATAGGCTACCGAACAGCTGTGTATGCGGCCCCAAACTTCGTCTAGGTGAATAACGACCTTCCAAAAGAGCAACACGCCGTGAAATAGAAAGAGGTTACTAGCTCTCCGTGTTTATAGGACCGAATTCTACACTGTCCAGGAAAACGTAAAAGACAGAAATAAACGATCAATTACTGCCGCCACGTATTAGGCGATTGCCGCCACTCCTTGAGCGTATCTACCTGATCGTCGGTAATATAGCCTAGAGGTACGGCAGCCTCTACCAGAGCGTTATAGTTGCTCAAACAGTGAAGCGTAACGCCTGCCTGCTGGAAATTTTGTTCGGCAACGGGAAAACCGTAGGTGAAAATAGCCGCCATACCCACGATTTCAGCTCCAGCGTTTCGTAGAGCCTCTACGGCTTTGAGCGAGCTTCCACCCGTCGAAATCAAATCTTCAATCACGACGACTTTCTGACCCGCTTCCAGACGTCCCTCAATCTGATTGCCCATGCCATGTTCTTTCGGCTTCGGACGAACGTACAGAAAGGGTAAGCCCAGCACATCAGCTACCAAAGCTCCCTGCGGAATACCCGCTGTAGCCACACCAGCAATGGCTTCGACACCCGCAAACTGGGTTTTGATTGCCTCAGCGAGTGCTTCTTTGATGTACGTACGAACCGGAGCCGAGGATAGCGTAACCCGGTTGTCGCAATAAATGGGTGATTTCCAGCCCGAAGCCCAGGTAAAAGGCGATTCAGGACTTAAACGTACGGCTTTTACTTCCAAAAGCATTTCAGCCACGCGGGCCGCTACAGTTGATTCCATGGCACAAAAATAAAAGGAAGTTGCGGTGTTCCAGCAGCGAACCTTCGCTTCTAAAAATAATCCCTACCGGAACGCAGACTATTACTTCCGCGTTGTAGGCAGGTCTCCGGTTTTTGTCGTATCCATCCGATACTTTGTAGATTCGAGGATAGAGACTTTCGCAACATCGCTTACTTTTGTACTATTAACCATTAGAGAACTCCTGCATGGTCCTGTTTATCAACGACCGTCCCGTTAAGCTGACTGATGCTCAGCGATCTGATTTATTACGGGAGAAACGTGACTTTGACGTGGTGATTGACACCCGTCTTGAAGTTATTAAAACCGAAAATTTACACGGTCATGTACTTATTCTCAACGCTTCGCTAGCCACTACGGAGCGTTTAATGGATCTTCTTCACGACGAACACCCGGCAGCTCTGCAAAGCATTCTGTTACAGGTAGCTGATCAGAAGGCCGCCGAAGGAAGATTGAAAAATTACTTTAAAGTGGTCAAAGCAGCTGGTGGCGTAGTCTTCAAAGACGACAAAATGCTGTTGATTTACCGCCTTAAACGCTGGGATTTACCGAAAGGAAAATTAGATCCGGGCGAGAAATCGAAAGAAGCCTCCTTACGCGAGGTGGAAGAAGAAACGGGTTTACAAGCAGAACTGGGGGAGAAAATCTGCACCACCTGGCATACCTATACCCACAACGGCAACCGAATCCTGAAGCGTACGAAGTGGTATCGGATGACTTGCCTTGACGACCAGCACATGCAACCCCAGGAGGAAGAACACATTGAAAAAATTGCCTGGATGACGAAAAAAGAAGTCCAGAACGCCATGGTCGATTCTTACAGCTCCATTCGCTACGTCTTTGACCGGCTTTGGAATAGTGTATCGGTTTAATACCTGATACCGAAGTACATACAAGAAAAAGTCCCGAAGGCCGTGCTGGCTTCGGGACTTTTTTTATTTGACTACTTTATTTGAAAATACGCTCGATTTAAGCTTAGCCCGTGTGAATCTTTAGCGTTTGGCCCGTTCGTACTGTGGAACCCAGGCAATATCGTCCCCTAGTATTTTAGCAGCATGCAGGGGGAAGTTTGGGTCACGAAGCGATTCGCGAGCGATTAAAATAAGATCGGCCTGCCCATTTTCCAGAATAGCTTCGGCTTGTTCAGCTTTCGTAATAATGCCTACCGCTCCGGTCAGCATACCCGACTCTTTTTTGATTTGCTCAGCAAAAGGTACCTGGTAGTTCGGTCCAGCCTGAATACGGGCATAGGATACTAAACCGCCCGAAGAAGAATCGATCAAATCCACTCCTTTTGTTTTCAGTACTTTAGCTAGTTGGACGGACTGCTCTACGTCCCAACCGCCTTCGGCCCAGTCACTCGCCGAAATCCGAACGAACACGGGCAATTCCTGCGGCCAAACCGTATGTACGGCCTCCAGTACTTCGAGTAACAAGCGAATCCGGTTTTCAAAATTACCCCCGTAGGCGTCGGTCCGCTGGTTACTTAAGGGCGAAAGAAACTGATGAATCAGATAGCCATGAGCCGCGTGAATCTCGATAAGTTCATAGCCCGCCCGAAAAGAACGTCCAGCAGCTTCTTTAAAATCATTGATCACTTTCGCGATACCCGCTTCGTCCAAGACCGTGGGAACGGGCTCTTCTTCCCGAAACGGAATAGCACTAGGAGCTACGGTTGTCCAGCCGCCCTCTTCCACAGGCACCTTCCCTTCTCCTTCCCAGGGACGACGCCCACTGGCTTTCCGACCGGCATGAGCTAACTGAATGCCTGGTACCGCTCCCTGTTGGCGAATATAGGTGGTAATCTGCTGAAGTTTATCGAGGTGTTCATCCTGCCAGATGCCCAGATCCTGGGGCGAAATACGCCCCTCGGGTGAAA
>NZ_JBMDWJ010000010.1:0-52997 GCF_048595215.1 Siphonobacter sp. | reverse complement strand
TGTCTATTTCAATTTCTCCGGAAAAAATTAGTACATGCTCGGGAAAGCAAAACGCTATACAAACAGATAACCTTAGCCTCTCGAACGTTTAACAGATACCATGAAACGCTACGTACTCATCCTGCTGCTGCCTTTTTTTCTGTTCGCCTTCGATCAGAAACCAACGGCCTTGCGGGTCAGTGACCTGCGAATCGAGGGCCGCGTGAATCCGGAAGGAATCGATGCCCGACAGCCCCGTTTCAGCTGGCAGCTCACGGGCGAGCAACGAAATCTGCACCAGACGGCCTATCAGATTCTGGTTGCTTCGAGTGAAGAGAAACTGGCGGCGAATGAAGGTGATTTGTGGGATTCGGGAAAAGTAAACGCCGACCAGAGTATCCAGAATCCGTATCAGGGGAAAACGTTGAAAAGCCGGACCGAGGCGTTCTGGAAAGTGAAAATCTGGACCAATCAGGGCGAAAGCGATTGGAGTACGCCGCAGCATTTCAGCGTAGGGCAGCTCTACGCAGTTGACTGGAAAGGCCGCTGGATTGGGCTGGATCGGGCCTTTGCCTGGGATACGGAAACGCAGTTTTCCCGCCTGTCGGCCCGGTATTTCCGCAAGGAGTTTACCCCGAAAAAAGAAATCAAACGGGCGAAGGTATACATCATCGGACTGGGTTTGTACGAACTCTACCTGAACGGACAGAAAGTAGGCGACCAGGTCCTGGCTCCCGCTCCGACGGATTACACGCAGGGCGTCAAGTACAATACCTTCGACGTTACTGCACTGCTCAAATCGGGGAAGAATGCCATCGGGACCATTCTCGGCAATGGCCGTTACTACACGATGCGGCAGGCGTACAAGCCCTACAAAATCAAGACGTTTGGTTACCCAAAACTGCTGCTGAATCTGGTATTAACCTATGCCGATGGCTCGACGGAGTGGATCACAACCGATGATTCCTGGAGAGCCACCGCTGACGGCCCGATTCGTACCAACAACGAATACGACGGCGAAGAGTACGACGCGACGAAAGAACTGCCGGGATGGAGTACCGCAGGTTTCAACGATCAGAAGTGGCTGAAAGCGGAATTTGTGCAGGAGCCGGGCGGAGCCTACGAAGCCCAGATGAATGAAAACATGAAGGTGATGGAGACAGTAAAACCCGTATCGATCAAACCTTTAAAAACGGGTGGTTACGTGCTGGATATGGGTCAGAATCTGGCGGGCTGGGTTCGGCTGAAGGTACAGGGTAAACGCGGTGATCGGATCAAACTCCGCTTTGCCGAAACGTTGCAGGAAAACGGCGAACTGTTCGTCCGCAACCTCCGCGATGCCAAAGTGACGGACGTGTACACGCTGAAAGGCGGCGGTACGGAAACCTGGGAGCCGACGTTTGTGTACCACGGGTTTCGATACGTGGAAATTACAGGTTTTCCGGGCGTACCCAAACTCGAAAATTTTGAAGGACGCGTAGTCTATGATGATATACCGACGATTGGTACGTTTACCTCTTCCAACCCAACGCTGAATCAGATTTTCAAAAATGCGTACTGGGGCATTCGGAGTAACTACAAAGGGATGCCCGTCGATTGTCCGCAACGCAACGAGCGGCAACCCTGGCTGGGTGACAGGAGCACGGGGGCGTACGGAGAGAGTTTTCTTTTTGATAACAGTCGGCTATACGCCAAGTGGCTGGATGATATTCAGCAGGCCCAGAAAGCCGATGGGAGTATTCCCGACGTCGCTCCGGCCTTTTGGCGGTACTACAGTGACAACGTGACCTGGCCGGGTACGTACCTGATGGTGGCAAACATGCTGTATCGGCAGTTTGGGGATACAGAGTCGATACGGAAACATTATCCTTCCATGCACAAATGGATGGCCTACATGGCCGCTCAGTACACCAAAGATGGCCTCATTACCAAGGATAAATACGGCGACTGGTGCGTACCGCCGGAATCAAAAGAGCTCATCCACGCCAAAGACCCGGCTCTGCAAACGGATGGTGTACTGTTGGCTTCGGCTACGTACATCGGTCTACTGGATTTGATGCAGCAATTTGCTCAGTTGCTACAGAAACCGGAAGAGGCTCGGACGTACGAGCAACAGGCAGTGGCGATGAAAAAGGCTTTCAATGAGAAGTTCTTCCAGGCTTCTACGGGTCAGTACAGCAACAATACAGTCACAGCGAATTTGCTACCGCTGATGTACGGCATTGTACCCGAAAAACAGCAGTCGCAGGTGTTTGCTAGTATCGTCGATAAGATCGTGAAGGAACAGAAATCGCACATCAGTACGGGCGTGATTGGTACGCAGTGGCTCATGCGGGGACTCGCCCAGCACGGTCGGCCCGATCTGGCGTACACGCTGGCAACCAACCGCGATTATCCGAGCTGGGGCTACATGGTGGAAAACGGGGCAACGACCATATGGGAATTATGGAACGGCAATACGGCGAATCCGGAAATGAATTCGGCCAATCACGTGATGTTGCTGGGAGATTTACTGATCTGGTACTACGAGCATATCGCGGGAATTAAGGCTCAGGCACCAGGTTTCAACGTCATTGAAATGAAACCAGATTTTCCGGAAGGACTGACGGAAGTAGACGCCTCGTACCGCTCGGGTTACGGATTGATTCAATCCACCTGGAAGAAAGAAAAAGGACAGTTAAGCTGGTCGATCCAGATTCCGGGCAATACCCGGGCACAGGTCTATATCCCCGCCCGTTCCGTGGATGAAATCAAAGAAAACGGCAAAAAGGTGACGGCCGTGGAAGGGGTGAAGTTGGTAAAGAAACAAGGCGATCGCGTAGTGCTGGACGTGGGTTCGGGAACGTACCGGTTTGAGGTCAACCCATGATTTAGCGGGGATACCCACGGACCTAATCCTAGAATCCGATCCTAAGAAAAGTCGAAGCAAGAAGTCTGGAGGACTTCAATGTGCATAGCCTCGGGTGTAACCCGGGGGGGGCGGTCCCCTCCCCGAAACCCAAAAAAACTAAAAACCCCGGAAACCGATGAAAATCCGGAATAGCAACAACAAACCATGAACACCTTCCAAACCTACCTACTTCTGGCGGGTGGTCTGTTGACCGCCCCGTTAACCCAGGCCCAGGTCGAAAAATGGCAGAGCGGCTTAGTCAAACACGAAGCCATTTTTGAGTCGGCCCCTTTCCCGGAAAGCCACTCGGCCACCATCGTCGAAACGCCCAAAGGTCTGGTAACGGCCTGGTTTGGGGGGACGAAAGAGCGGAATCCGGACGTCTGTATTTACGTCAGTCGGTTGGAAAAAGGGCAGTGGACAACTCCCCAAAACGTCGCCAATGGCATCGTAAACGATACCCTGCGGTATCCTACCTGGAACCCGGTGTTGTACCAGGTACCCAACGGAGATCTGCTGTTATTTTACAAAATCGGCCCGAGTCCCAGTAAGTGGCAGGGCTGGATGAAAACCTCGTCGGACGGGGGCCTAACCTGGTCGGCAGCGAAATCCTTACCCGAAGGGTATATCGGCCCCGTCAAAAACAAACCCATCATACTGGAAAATGGTAACCTGTTTTGTCCGACGAGCACCGAAGGCAACGGCTGGAAAATCCATTTTGAAGTAACCAAGGATCAGGGAAAAACCTGGCGGAAAGTTGGACCGATCAACGACGGAAAAACGCTCAATGCCATTCAGCCCAGCATCCTCAAACACGGGAAAGGCAAGCTACAGATTCTGGCCCGTAGCAGAGACCGGGCTATTCTGGAATCCTGGTCGAACGACAATGGGGAAACCTGGTCGCCGCTGGCGAAAACCAATTTGCCCAACAACAACTCCGGTACCGATGCCGTCACCCTGAAGGACGGTCGGCAGGCCCTGGTGTATAACCACGTATTGCCGCCGGGCGACAAAGCCAAAGGACCACGGACGCCCCTGAACCTCTCCATTTCTGAAGACGGCAAGAACTGGTCGGCGGCGGTGATTATTGAAGACTCGCCCATCAGTCAGTATTCCTATCCGTCGATTATTCAAACGTCGGACGGACTCATTCACATCGTCTATACCTGGCGTCGCCAGAAAATCAAACACGCCGTGATCGACCCGAAAAAGATGAAACTGATTCCGATCAAAGACGGCGTCTGGCCGTCGATCAAAGGCTATACGCCCCCACAGGGCGGCGAGATGACGAAAGACGGATAAGCCGATCAGGACGCGTTTGAATCCACGAAATGAATCCCTCTAAATCCATGAAACGAATTCTTGTTTTATTCCTGCTGCTGGGGGCGAAAACCTACGCTCAAAGCTCCGACGACGCCTTCCGAAAATCCTTGAAAGAGGTGATTCAGGAAATCGAAACCCAGTACGCGGTAAAAATCCGGTATCCTGAAGACCTGGTGAAGGATCGGCAGATCACCTACGCCAACTGGCGGTTTCGCCCCGATGTCGAGCAGACGATGACGAATATCTTCGCTTCGCAGGACATTACGTTTACGAAGGAAGGCGACAAAAAATACAAACTGCAGGCCTTTCAGTATCACCTGAAAACCCCGAAAGAAGGCAAGCAGCAGCTCGACTATCTGTCCTCCTTGTACCACGATCAGGCGAGTTGGGAAACGCGTAAAACCGAACTCAAAAGCTGTATGCGGGCGGCGTTAAAGCTGGACCAGCTACCCGCGACTCCGAAAAGCCAACCCATCATTACCAACAAACGAACTTTCGATGGATACACCGTCGAAAATGTAGCTATCGAAACCTTGCCGGGGATGTACGTCTGCGGATCGTTGTACAAACCCACGCATGCCAAAGGGCTAATGCCCGTTATCCTCAATCCCGACGGTCATTTTGGCGACGGACGCTACCGCTCTGATTCCCAGTACCGCTGTGCCATGCAGGCCCGGATGGGAGCGATGGCGTTTAGTTACGACCTCTTTGCCTGGGGTGAATCACTGCTGCAATTCAAATCCGCCGACCACCGTCGGAGTCTGGCCAATACGATTCAGATCCTGAACGGGATGCGAATTCTCGACTGGCTGTTGACCCAGAAAAATGCCGATCCGGCCCGCATTGCGGTAACGGGCGGTTCGGGCGGCGGTAGCCAGACGATGCTGCTGACAGCTCTCGATGATCGTATAGATTTAAGCGTTCCGGTGGTCATGACTTCTTCGTACCACAGCGGCGGCTGCCCTTGCGAAAGTGGGATGGGCGTGCACCTCTGCGGCCACGGGACCAACAACGTGGAGATGGCGGCTATGGCGGCTCCGCGTCCGCAACTGGTCATTTCCGACGGTAAAGACTGGACCCAGTACGTTCCCGAACATGAGTTTCCTTTCCTGCAACGAACCTACGGATTCTACGGCCCTTCGAAGGTGATTAAAAACGTCCATTTGTCGGAAGAAGGCCACGATTACGGCATCAATAAGCGACTGGCTCTGTACCAGTTTCTGGCCGATCAGTTCAAGTTGGATACGAAGCAAGTGAAAAACGCAGCGGGCCAATTCGACGAATCGAAATGCACGATTGAGAAGTATCCCGCGATGTATGTATTCGGTGAAAAAGGGGAGAACCTACCCGCGAATGCTGTGCGGAGTTTTGAGGAACTGGAGCAGAAAATCGGACTCAAATAGGGCTGGACGTGGGTGATGAATGCCCGTTCGCTCCTGCGTATAAAGCGTTGCAGTTCATTAAAAGCAAGAAAATAGTATGAAAAACCTGAATCGTCGTCAGTTTTTGGGTCAGTCGGCTTTGGTGCTGACGGCCCTGTATAGTTCGCCGTTTAAGGTGTTTGCCAAAGAAAAACAAGCCTACAAAATCGCCGTAGTAGATCTGATGATTCTAAAGCGGCAGAAACTTGGAGCTTTTCAGTTGACCAAAGAAATCGGAGCCGACGGACTCGAAGTGGATATGGGTGGACTGGGTAATCGGGAAACCTTCGATAGTCAGCTTGCCAAACCCGAAGTGCGGCAGCAGTTTCTGGATAAAGCCAAAGAATTGAAGCTGGAAATCTGTTCGCTGGCGATGAGTGGTTTTTATGCCCAGAGTTTCGCGACGCGACCGACGTACGAGCGAATGGTGCAGGACTGCATCGATACCATGAAAGCCATGCAGATAAAGGTTGCCTTTCTGCCCCTGGGTACGCAGGGTGATCTGGTCAAAAATCCGGAGCTGCGTCCGGCGATTGTGGAGCGGTTGAAAGTGGTGGGGAAGATGGCGAAAAAAGCGGGCGTGGTCATCGGTATTGAAACGTCCCTGGATGCCAAAGGGGAAGTAGCATTGCTGGATGAAATCGGCTCGAAACACATTCAAAGCTACTTCAACTTCTCCAATCCCCTGAAATCGGGCCGCGACTTGAATGAAGAACTACGGGTTCTCGGTAAAAAACGCATCTGCATGATTCACTGCACCGACGAGGATGGCGTATGGTTGGAAAACAATAAGCGGCTGGACCTGAAGAAAGTCAAACAAACGCTCGACGACATGGGCTGGAAAGGCTGGCTCGTCATCGAACGGTCCCGCGATGCGAACGATCCCCGCAACGTAAAGAAAAATTTCGGAGCGAATACAGCGTATCTCAAATCCATTTTTCAGGCGTAACCATTAACCACCGGGGTGTTCCCTATCAATAGCCTGGGGTTTCAACCCCAGGTACCTTCGATGAATAAATGTATTTTCATAGTACTTGGCATGCTCCTGTGTTCGACGCTTACCTTCGCCCAGCAGGCCGAAGTGTGGGTATCGACTACCGGCTCGGACGCGAACGGGGGTAGCCGTGAAAAACCGCTGGCGAGTCTGACGATGGCCTTGCGGAAAGTCCGGGAATTACGACGGCTCGCCGATCCTTCCGTACGCTTTGGGGCTCATATTTATCTGGCGGGTGGACGGTACTCGCTGGAAGAACCCGTCTTCCTGCGGCCCGAAGATTCGGGAACGGCTGAAAGTCCCACCTGGATTGAAGCGGCTCCCAACGAAAGGCCCGTCCTGAGCGGCGGCGTAACGCTAACGGGCTGGCAGAAAGTGAAAGGAACCGTACCGGGATTGCCCAAAACTAGTACCGGAAAAGTCTGGGTGACGGACGTTCCCCTGGTCGGCGGGCGACCTTTTGAATTTCGACAGCTATGGGTGAATGGGCAGAAAGCCACGCGGGCAAAGGATACGCCCTACGGAACGATGAACCGGATTTTGTCCTGGAATAAAGCCGAACAAACCTGCTGGATTCCAGCTCCGAAGTTCGGCGACTTATCCCGGGCGTATGGTCTCGAATTTTTTATTCATCAGTGGTGGGCCGTAGCGACCTTACGCGTTCGGAAAATGGAAGTGCAGGGCGACAGTGCCCAACTCTTTTTTCACCAGCCCGAAAGCCGGATTCAGTCCGAACACCCCTGGCCCGCTCCCTGGATTTCGAAAGAAACGGGCAACTCTGCCTATTACCTGACCAATGCGATTCAGTTTCTGGACGAACCCGGCGAATGGTTCCTCGATACCCGAACCCAGAAACTCTACTACTATCCAAAAGCGGACGAGAATCTGAGTAACGCCGAAGTCATCGCTCCGCACCTCGAAACGCTGGTACGCATGACGGGTACCATTGACCATCCGGTTTCGCACGTACAGTTCAAAGGCATTGCTTTCGAGCATACGGGCTGGTTGCGACCCTCGCGGCAGGGGCACGTGCCGCATCAGGCGGGTTTGTACATGCTGGATGCGTACAAGCTGAAAATTCCGGGTACGCCCGAGAAGAAAACGCTGGAAAATCAGGCCTGGGTGGGACGGCCTACGGCGGCGGTGGAAGTTTCCTACGCCACGCACACGAGCTTCGAAAACTGCCGGTTCGAGCATCTGGCTTCTACGGGGCTGGACTACCACCGGGGCGTTCAACATAACCACATCACCGGAAATCTGTTCCGGGATATCGGTGGTACGGGCATTCAGGCGGGCGTTTTTTCCGACGAAGCCGTGGAAGCTCATTTGCCGTATCAACCCCAGGATGAACGGGAATTTTGTAGCCAGTTAAGTATCCGAAATAATCTGATTACCAACGTAACCAATGAAGACTGGGGGTGCGTGGGCATTGGAGCGGGCTTCGTCCGGAATCTCAGCATCGAGCACAACGAAATCAACGAAGTCGGCTATAGCGGTATTAGTATGGGCTGGGGCTGGACGCCGACCATTAACGTTATGCAAAACAACCGCATCCGGGCCAACAAAATCTACCACTACGGCAAGCACATGTACGACGTAGCGGCGATTTATACGCTTTCAGCCCAGCCCGGTTCGCAGATCATTGAAAACGCCATCGACAGTATTTACAAAGCTCCGTACGCCCACATTCCGCAGCACTGGTTTTATCTGTACACCGACGAAGGCTCCGCGTATTTCACCATTCGGGATAACTGGACGCCGACGGAAAAGTACCTGCAAAACGCTAACGGCCCGAACAACGTCTGGACACACAACGGCCCCGCCGTACCCGACAGCATCAAAAACCGGGCGGGACTCGAAGCTCCGTATCGGCATCTGTTGAAAGACAATTCAAAGCCGGATGCGTACTGGAAAATCAATGAAGAGAAACCCGTCATCGTAGAATTAATTGCTGCTCAGTCGTTGGATGAGGAGAAACTACGGGCCGTCATGGCGAAAGGAAACGTACCCGCTACGGCCTTGTACCGCTGGGAAAATCACTACGTCATTTTTGAGAAAGTTCAGGATGTATACCTGCTTCGCGAACGGCTAAAAGCAGCGTTTCCCGGTGTGACGATCAAAACCTACGACGACTTATTCTACGAATTCAACCGGAAAAAATGTGCGGATGGATCCGAAGCGAAGGAATGGGAACACACGATCCTTACGGCAAATCTCGTCGCGAGTCCGAAGTTGCAACAGGAGTACCTCGATTACCACGCCACGCAGTTCGAACAATGGCCGGAAGTCTCCAAAGGCTTTTGTAATGCCCAGTTTCAGCAGTTATTACTATTCCGAAACGGGCGGCAGCTGATGCTGGTCATCAGTACACCTAAAGGCGAAAGCCTGGAGAAGCTAGACCCCAAAACCACCGAAAACAATCCCCGCGTAATCGAATGGAACCAACGCATGAAGAAGTATCAGGAAGGCGTTCCGGGTACGAAGGCGGGGGAGGTTTGGGTACAGATGAAGTAGAGCTCGTTTGTTTTTGTAGTGCTTTATACTAAGACCTCATACTAGGACCTATTTCGTCCCGCAGGTACGGCTGGTCTTTTAGTCCGTATCGCGAACGCCGCTCTTTTCATCCCGCTTTAGGCCACCGCATTGCGGATGAAACCACCATGGAATGGAAGGCGGCTTGAGTCCCAGAATGGAATTCCGCCATGGAATGGGATAGGACGGGGCCTGGTTTTGAATCGTCCATGCAGTTATGCGATTCTAACTACTGGAAACAAACAACTGTCAAAAGATGAAAACCTCTCCCACATGTCAGCCGCGGAACGACCTACAACAGCCGCAATGCGATGGCCTAAAGCAGGCTGTTGTTAGTCGTGGAGTGGCTGACATGCTACCAAACAGCTAGGTATAAGTACCAAACCTAGTCTAGGTGAATAACGAATTTCTAAAAGAGCAAGGCTTTACTTAGTCTAGGCAATTCAGAATAATAAAAAAAGATCTAAAAATACATCCATGTTGAAGCTAGGAATTTTAGGATTGGGCGAGGGCCGTAGTACCATGTCGGCAGCGTTGCAGAGTACAAAAATCGAACTCGTCAAAGTCTGTGATCAGAAGCTCGAACTCTGTCTGCAACGATCCAAGGAATTTGATTTTTACTCCTATACCACGCAGTATCAGGACTTGCTCGATGATCCGACCATCGATGCCATCGCCATTTATACCCCCGATAAATTTCACGCCGAGCATACTAAACAGGCCTTGCTGCACGGCAAGCACGTCGTCTGTACCAAGCCCTTCATTGACGATCTGTCCAAAGCCAAAGAACTCATCGAACTGAGCGAGCAGACGGGTAAGAACGTCTTCGTCGGTCAAAGTTCCCGCTTCTTCGAGCCCATGAAAAAACAGCGAGCCGACTACGAAGCCGGACTCATTGGCGAGCTGATCACCATCGAAAGTTATTACCACGCCGATCACCGCTGGTTTCTGGACAAAGGCTGGTCGCTCGAAAACGCCTTCAAGTGGCTGTACGGCGGTCTGAGTCACCCCGTCGATTTCATTCGCTGGTACCTGCCCAACATCGAAGAAGTAATGGGTTATGGAATGCTAAGTTCGAACGGGAAAAACGGTGGCCTCAAAAACGCCGATACCATGCACTTTATTTTCAGGGCTACCGACGGACGCATCGCCCGGGTTAGTGGAGCCTATACCGGACCCGTACAGCCCGTTACCCGCGACAGCGAAATGAGTTGCATTCTGCGGGGTACGGAAGGCTGTAGTCAGGGAGATTACATGGATTTGCGGTACGCCATCACCGACAAAACCGGCGAAGAACGCATCCTGACCTGGGAACACAAACTCAAGCACTATTTCCGGTTTGAGGGAAAAAGTCATCACGCGGGCGAATACCAGAACTACCTCGAATACTTCGCCGACTGCCTGGAAAGCGGCCAGACGGCGTACCCCGACGTAAAAGAAGGCATCGGAACCGTGGCCTTGCTACAGGCAATGGACCAGTCTCTGCAAACGGGAAAACCCGTAAAAGTGGCGGATTTGCTGCGTGAACACGGACTTTAACTTTCATTCCCGATCTCCCGAAAAACGATCATTTTCCGGGAAGTTAATCTTCGTATGAACAACATCATTGATCGCTTAACGCTGCTGGACTACGGGATCGTGGCGGCCTACGTTCTGATTTTAGCTTTCATCGGTTTTCGAGCCAGTATAAGCAAAAAATCGGCGGATGAAGAAACACTTTTTCTGGCGAACAAATCGCTGGGCTGGGCGAGTATTGGCTTCAATATGTGGGGGACCAACGTCGGGCCGTCGATGCTGCTGGCCTTCGCGAGTATCGGGTATAGTACGGGGATTGTTGCCATTAATTTTGACTGGTATGCCTTCGTTTTTCTCTTTCTGCTGGCGATCGTTTTCGCTCCGAAATACCTGGCTGCCAACGTCAGTACCATGCCCGAGTTCATGGGTCAGCGGTATGGCGAATCCACGCAAACCATCCTGGCCTGGTATGCCCTCATCAAGATTCTGATTTCCTGGCTTTCGCTCGGCCTGTTCGCCGGAGGATTTCTGGTACGACAGATTCTGGGCTTACCCATGGGGCCGTCGGTGGTGGTACTGGTCGCTTTTGCCGGATTGTTTGCGTATACCGGCGGGTTAAAAGCCATCGCCCGCGTCAACGTTTTTCAGATGCTGTTGCTGATCGGCGTATCGCTGACATTGACTCTGTTAGGAATTCAGAAAGTCGGCGGACTGGAGGCCGTTTACGCCAAAGCCCCCGCCGATTACTGGAGCCTGATTCATCCCGCCGACGATCCGAAATATCCCTGGTACGCCATCCTGCTGGGTTATCCGGTAGCGGCGATTGCTTTTTTCTGTACCGATCAGGCGATGGTCCAGTCGGTACTGGGAGCCCGCAATCTGGAGCAGGGACAGCTCGGCGTCAACTTCATCGGCTGGCTGAAAATCCTTTCGTTGCCGCTGTTTATTCTGCCCGGCATTCTCTGTTACATCCTGTTCCCCAACCTTAACGATCCGGCCGAGGCGTACATGACCATGGTGACCAACCTCTTCCCGCCCGGACTAAACGGACTGGTGATTGTGGTACTGATTGCTGTACTGGTCGGTACGATTGGTTCGTCGCTCAATTCGCTGAGTACCGTGTTTACGATGGATGTGTACGCCCGGAAAATCAACCCCTCGGCTACTAACAAAGACTTGATTCGGGTAGGCCGCCTGACGGTCATTGCGGGCTGCCTGTTTGCGGTAGGCATGGCCCTGGCCATTGACAGTATCAAAGGACTGAACCTATTCGATGTGTTTCAATCCGTACTGGGTTTCATCGCTCCGCCCCTGGCTGTCGTCTTTCTGCTGACGGTATTCTGGAAGCGAACTACGCGACGGGCCGTCAATACCGTTTTGTCGGCTGGTTCGGTATTCAGCCTCGGCGTCGGCATTGTGTATCTGTGGGTATTACCGCCCGACCGCTACGATTTCTGGCCGCATTACCTATTGCTTTCGTTTTTGATTTTTGTAAGCCTGCTGGTGCTGGCGATGCTGATTTCCGTACTGGATCGGAACCCGACGGTTTATCAGGTCAAACCCACGCAGGTGGTAGTCAAACCCACACCCAAAGTCTGGGCGGCCTGGATTGCCCTGATGATTACGATGCTGACGCTGTATCTGCTGTTTCGATAGCAACAGAAGCAGGGTTAAAGTAAACTAGTGCAAGAGTCTGTAGTACTGACGGATTAACATTTTTGATTCAAGTCCAATGAAAAAGAACCTCTTCCTCCTAAGCCTGCTCCTGATGAACGTTTCGGTATTCGCTCAGGCGACCTGGATCTGGTATCCCGGCGATTACGAAATCTGGCTGGGGAACCAGATGCAGAATCGACGCACCGAACGCACGACCTTCATGCCGCCGTTCTGGAAGCTCGACAGTCATTACAACCTCATAGATTTCCACAAGGAGTTTACCCTGAGCCAACCGGAAGAGGTGGAACTTTTTGTGGAAGGACGGTACAATGTCAAGCTCGACGGCAAGATTCTCACGGGCTATCCCAAACGCATTACGGTACCCGCCGGAAAACATAAAATCAACCTCAAAGTCTTTAACCAGGCCCACGTTCCGGCTGTGTTTATTCGCGGAAAAACCATCCAGTCCGATGCTTCCTGGCGGGTAACGTTCGAGGATAAAGAATGGATCGACGAAACGGGAAAAGCCTCCGACCAGTCGGGAACGACCTGGTTACAGGCGGGCTCCTGGAACTTCAACGATCCGCTCGTGCCGCCTTCGCAATTCAAGCTGAATACGAAGGAAGAAAACCCCGTGCTGGTTGATAAGCAGGCAAAGTCATTTTTACTGGATTTTGGGAAAGAAACCTTTGGCTTCCTGAAGCTGAAAGGTCTGACGGGAAAAGGAAACGTCCGGATTTATTACGGTGAATCGAAGGAAGAAGCCCTGGCAACGGAGACCTGCGAAACCACGGATTTTCTGAAAATCAACCAATCCGCCAAACGCGATTCGGTGATGGAGTTGACCAAAGCCTTTCGGTACGTCAACGTGCAGTTTGACGGCAGTGTGGCCATCGACGGCGTTTCCATGCTCTACGAATTCCTGCCCGTTACGGAGCGGGGCGGCTTCCGTTGTTCCGACGAAGAAATCAATAAAATTTACGACGTTGCTCTCTATACGCTTCATCTGAATACCCGGGAATTTTTCATCGACGGCATCAAACGCGACCGCTGGATCTGGTCGGGCGATGCCTCCCAGAGTTACCTGATGAATTACTATTCCTTCTTCGATTCGCCCTCCGTAGCTCGTACCATGCTGGCCTTACGCGGCAAAGACCCCGTAACGAGCCACATCAATACCATCATGGATTACACCTTTTACTGGTTCATCAGCATTTACGATTACTACCAGTTTACGGGTGATAAAGCCTTCATTCAGCAGTTTTATCCCCGGATGAAAAGTCTGATGGATTACTGCCTGACCCGGCGGAATAAAAACGGGTTGCTGGAAGGCTTGTCCGGCGACTGGGTGTTTATCGACTGGGCGGAGGGACTGAGCAAAAAAGGAGAGGTGAGTTTCGAACAATTACTCTTCGCCCGGAGTCTGGAAACAATGGCCTTGTGTGCTGGAATTGTGAACCATTCCGACGACGCCAGTCAGTACGCCCAACTGGCCAAGGAAGTAAAAGGCAAGCTTTTTCAATACTACTGGAATCCCGAGAAACACGCTCTGGTACACAGTCGGGTGGACGGCGTTTCGACTCCGCACGTAACCCGGTACGCGAATATGTTCGCCGTCTTTTTCGATTACCTCAACCCCGCCCAAAAGCAGGAAGTGAAACAACACGTGTTACTGAACAATCAGGTACCGAAAATCACAACGCCGTACATGCGTTTTTACGAGCTGGAAGCCCTCTGTGCCCTGGGCGAACAGCCGTACGTAACCAAAGAAATGAAGGACTACTGGGGCGGAATGCTCAAACTCGGAGCGACCTCTTTCTGGGAAGAATATAATCCGGACAAAAAAGGAGCCGAACATTACGCCATGTACGGTCGCGAATTTGGTAAGAGCCTGTGTCACGCCTGGGGAGCCAGTCCGCTGTACCTGCTGGGCAAGTATTATTTGGGTGTAAAACCAACGGCCCCGGCGTATCAGACCTATCTGATTGAACCAAATTTGGGTGGTTTGCAGTGGATCGAAGGAAAAGTGCCGACGCCGCAGGGAGAGGTAGAGGTGTATTGCAGTGCCAAAGAAATCAAGGTGACGGGTGCCGCCGGAACGGGGACGCTTCGCTTCAAAAGCAAAAAGAAACCCACCAGCAAGCAGGGCGAAATCCGATCGTCGGGGGGCGGTTTGTACGAAATGACGATTGAAAAGGGGAAAAGTTATCGAGTGAATTACTCGCTGTAGAATTGGAGTAGTTTGTTCATTTTTATGGGTTGTTAAAATGATTGGTTATCGACGGTTTTTTCTAGTTTTATTCAGTATCCTAAGTGGAGCATTTTTCGAGCTTTCTGCTCAGTCGCTGCGAGTAGTAAACCTGCGGTGCGAGTACCGAACGGAACCCCTGGGCGTTCAGAGCAAGCATCCGGCCCTGAGCTGGCAATTGTTAGCCGATACCCGGAATGTCCGGCAGGGAGCGTATCAGATTCTGGTAGCCGACTCGGAAGAGGCCTTAAGCCGCGAGCAGGGTACGTATTGGGACTCGGGAAAAATTGCGTCTGATTCGTCCCTTCAAATTATCTATCGGGGAAAACCCTTAGCCTCCACCCGAACGTATTACTGGAAAGTAAAAGTCTGGGACACCCAAAAGCACTCGTCCGAATGGTCGGCCCCGGCTTCCTGGCACATGGGCTTGCTCACGCCCGCCGATTGGAAGGAGAGTCAATGGATCGCGTACGAAAAACTGGCCGATTCGCTGGTAAATCCGCTGCCCTGGGATGATGTGAAGGATAAAGTGACGGGAAGCAACGTTCTGCCGCTGTTTCGGAAAGCCTTCGTCCTGCGGAAACCCCTTCGAAAAGCAACAGCCTACGTTTGTGGACTGGGCCATTTTGAAATGAGCCTGAACGGAAAAAAGGTAAGCGATCACTTCCTCGATCCGGGCTGGACCAAATACGACCGGGAAGCCCAGTACGTAACTTTCGACGTGACCAATCAGTTGCAAAAAGGTGAAAACGTCATTGGCGTCATGCTAGGCAATGGCTTTTACTACGTGCCGCCCGTAAAAGGCCGTTTCCGAAAACTTAAAGTACAGTTCGGGTATCCCAAGCTCATCGCTCGGCTGCAACTGGCGTATGCGGATGGTTCGACGGAAGATATTGTTACGAATGATTCCTGGAAAACGGCACCATCCCCCCTTACGTTTTCCAGCATATACGGCGGGGAAAATTACGACGCCCGCCTCGAGCAAGTCGGTTGGGATAGTGCCGGTTTCAACGATGCATCCTGGAAGAAACCGTTACGCGTAACGGGTTCGCCCGTACTCACGTTCCAACTACAGGAGCCGCTGAAAGTAGCCGACGTATTCACGGCGAAATCGGTGACGAAAACGAAAACGGGTGAGTGGTTATACGACTTCGGACAGAACTTCTCCGGAATTATTTATCTGAAAGTCCGGGGCAATAAAGGCGATACCGTACGAATGTATCCGGCTGAATTACTGAAAGACGGCCTCATTACCCAGCGAACGACGGGCGGACCGTATTACTTTGAATATATTCTGAAAGGACAGGGCGTCGAAACCTGGCAGCCGCGGTTTTCATACTACGGCTTCCGGTATGTACAGGTGCGAGGCGGCGTACCCACGAAGCAAAACAACCCGGATCGGCAACCCGAAATTCTGGAGCTACGGGGCTTGCATACGCGAAACGTGGCCCCGAATACGGGCACGTTTGTAAGTTCGAATCCGCTCTTCAATCAAACCCATACGCTGATCGATTGGGCCATCAAGAGTAATATGGCGAGTGTATTTACGGACTGCCCACACCGCGAAAAACTCGGCTGGCTGGAGCAGGTACACCTTATGGGCGGCTCGGTTCGGTATCCGTATGACATTGCGTTGTTGCTGAAAAAGTCCATTCAGGATATGAAAGCCTCGCAGCTGGCGAACGGACTGATTCCGGAAATCGCCCCGGAATACGTGGAATTTCATTGGGGTGACGGCATTTTCCGCGATTCGCCGGAGTGGGGGAGCAGTGCCATTATGGCTCCCTGGTATATGTATCAGTGGTACGGTGAGAAAAGCGAACTGGCGGCGAGTTACCCGATGATGCAACGCTATATCCAATATTTAGGGACGAAAGCGAAAAATCATATTCTCTCGCAGGGCTTAGGTGACTGGTACGACCTGGGCCCCAAACCGCCGGGCACTTCGCAGCTGACGCCCATGGGCGTAACGGGTACGGCGATGTACTATTACGACCTGACGGTTCTTCAGCAAATCGCTACGTTGCTGAACAAACCAGAGGATGCAGCAGCGTATCAGGCTCTGGCCGGAACAGTGAAAAAGGCGTTCAACGATACCTTCCTCAACCCGAAAACCAAACAATACGCCACCAATAGTCAAACAGCCAATGCCATGGCGGTGTACATGAAACTGGTGGAAGAAGTGGATAAACCAGCTGTGATTGAACACCTTATCCAGGATATAAAACGCCGGAAAAATAGTTTGACTGCTGGTGATATTGGCTACCGCTACCTGCTTCGGGTACTGGAAGATGCGGGCCGCTCGGATGTGATTTTCGATATGAACAGCCGCAGCGACGTGCCGGGCTATGGCTATCAGCTGGCGAAAGGAGCGACGGCTCTGACGGAATCCTGGGAGGCCTTGCCCACGTCGTCGAACAACCATTTTATGCTGGGCCATTTGATGGAATGGCTCTACGCCGGACTGGCGGGAATCAAGCAGGAAGCATCGTCGGTTGCCTTCAAACAAATCGTCATCGAACCGCAACCTGTCGGCGATGTAACGCAGGCCAAAGCGACCTATCAGTCTCCGTACGGCTTGATCGTTAGTGACTGGAAAAAGTCCGGAAATACGTTTGAGCTAACCGTGGAAATTCCGGCGAATACGACGGCTACGGTAGTACTTCCAGTGGCTGAAACGGACGTAATTACTGAAAATAATCGACCAATCAAGGAAGCGAAAGAAGTGAAGATGATGAATCCAGAATCTGGAAAAATAAAAATCTCTATAGGGTCCGGAAACTACCAATTTCGGGTAACTCGTACGAATGGAAATTAATTATGATGTACCGGAAATAGAAAAAGAGAAGTTAGTAGGTACGCATTTTTTATACATCTCCACAAAAGGCTGAGGTTCATTTTATTAAAATTTCTTATAAAAAGAACAAATAGTTAAGATAAGTTAAAATTAATCACTTTGCTTGCCCAGCTTTATTAAACCTGAAAAATGAATTTATATTTGGACGTGATTAACTGTCCATAAATGAAGTATTTTTTTACTTTTATTAGTTGTATTTTTTATTGCATTGGCCTGAATGCTCAGGCTTTTACCTATACTTCCGATGGGCAAAAAATAAGTACTGAGCAATCTTTTTTTAATGAAAAACGCACCAAAGAATCTTCAGTAACGGACTATATTTCTATTTACCAGCAACATATCAGTGCGATTAGAGGACATCAGTGTCCCATGTATCCTAGCTGTTCTAATTACGGGATAAAAGTATTTCAGGAAACGTCATTTGTGAATGCCTTTCTATTAACTTCTGATCGCTTACTGAGGTGTGGACATGACCGCGATCATTACGGACTAACATTGAGTAAAACTGGATTTAAATACATCGATTATCCGGCGTATGATACGATTCCCAGGAATCTGGAGTATACTGCTAACCGTTATTTCTACGCTTATACCAGTATAAGTCAACCGGATTCCAGTCTGCGATTAATCAGAAATTTATTAAATAATGAATACTATCAGGAAGCTCTTTTAGAAATGGTACGCCTAGAGAATAGTGCCAAGAATGTTGGAAATGAACTGTTTATCAATAAGATTATCTGTTTAAACGCTTTAGGGCACTACGAGAAGGCTATTTTTGAGTACGAAACGAAAGCTTCCGACCGCCTTAAAAAAGATCCTGAACTGATCTACCAGATTGCTCTTGTTCAGGATAAGCTTTCAAATTATACGCAGACGCTTACGCTGATCACGGAAGGATTAACGCAATGTCAGCATTGTCGTGCAGAACCTAAGTTTCTGGCTCTGCGAGCGTTAGTATACGCTAAACAATACAACTGGCAGGCTTCTGCTCAGACGTACCGACTTCTTTCTTCGTTCGATTCAGACGTAGTAAATTCGAAATCAGCCCTTAAAACGCTTGCCGATGCGGAGAAGATTCAGTATCGCAGTCCTGCTTTATCGGGAGCTTTATCCATTATTCCAGGGGCTGGATACTGGTATGCGGGCCACAAACAAACGGCAGTCGCTTCGTTCCTTATCAATGGACTTTTAACGTTTGCTACGTATTCTAATATAAAGAAAGAAAATTACGGAATGGCTGCTCTAACCGGAGTGTTTAATTTAAGTTTTTACCTCGGAAACATCACGGGAGCAGTCAAGAGTGCCAGACGATTTAATGAAAAAAGGAAAGAAACTATCGTTCGAAAACTTCAATATAATTCTCACCTATAATCTGTCCTCCATGATTCAGTCAATCTACCAATCCACTTACGTAAAGTACGTTGCTTTACTGTTAGTAATTTGCTGTACCTGCATGTCTTTTCGAATGCGTGGTAATGCCGAAGTAGTATTGTCAGCGGGAACGCCCATTCCGATGGAAACGATGTCTCTGATTCGATCCGACCAGGTTATTCCCGGACAGGTCATTGACTTTCGGGTTAAATACGACGTTAAAGTAGAGGATCAAGTCGTCATTCCGGCCGGATCTATTGCAAAGGGTCAAGTGATGCGGGCTCAAAAAGCAAAGGGTTTAGGAAAAGAAGGATTTGTTGAAATTCAGATTAAATCCGTGCAGGCGGTTGATCAACAGGAAGTTTTTTTAACGGGTGGTAATTTGTACCAGGAAGGAGAAGATAAACAAACCCTGGCGATTGTACTGGGCATCGTGGTTTGTATCTTATTTTTAACGATGAAAGGTAAGAATGCCGAAGTTCCCGCTGGTTTTGAATTTAACGCTCATGTAGCAACGAATATGACGATTGTTGCCAAGTAATAAATCGTCTACATTATAAAGAAAAATAGCTCGTCACAAGCGAGCTATTTTTCTTTATAAACACTAAGAATATGCTAGTAAGTAATCTAAAGAAAACTTTGTGGACCTTATGCAGGAAAACACTTTTTACAAAACGTCAATTGAATGACCAGCGGTAATTTCATACAATCTTTAGAAAAAATGATAGAGAGTATCAGGCGGCTGTACCCATAGATTTGTAACGTTCAAAGAAGGAACTGCACAAAACAGGTCTATTGCCCATGATTCGTTCGCCGCTGATTCTAGTATATTCTCTTTTCGCTTCTCTTACTTTTGCCCAGAAAACCAGTATTTCCGTAACGGAAACGCAGCAGTTCTACGACGAAGTCAAAACGGTCCACAAGCACGCCCAGGTTTCCCCCCGACAAACGGAGTCGTTCAATAAAGACTGGACGTTCGTCCTTGCGGATGTACCGCAGGCCAGGGAAATTAGTTTCCATCACCCCCAAAGCCAGTCCGTCACCCTGCCCCACGATTGGAGTATCGGTGGGCAGTTTAGTAAAGATCACCTGACTACTACGCAGGGCGGAGCCTTACCGACGGGCATCGGCTGGTACCGGAAAACGTTTACCGTGCCCGTTACGGCTCAGGGAAAACGCGTGTCCATCGAATTCGACGGCGTACACCGCAACAGCGAAGTCTGGATTAACGGGCACTCGCTAGGCATTCGACCGAGTGGTTACAGCTCCTTTCAGTACGACTTGACGCCACATTTGAAATTCGGTACCGAACCCAACGTCATCGCCGTTCGCGTTGACAACTCCGTTCAGCCGAATTCCCGTTGGTACACGGGTTCCGGGATTTACCGTAATGTTCGGTTGGTTATTACGTCACCCATGCACATCCGTCCTTGGGGTGTGTTCGTAACGACGCCGAACGTGACCGTTCAGCAGGCCCAGGTGCAGGTACAGACGCAGGTATCGGGTGGCGACCGGCTGATACAAACCATTTTGGACGCGACGGGGAAAGTAATTGCTACCCAACAGGCTAAAAATGTTCAGAAACCCATCCAGCTAACCTTTTCCAAGCCGACCTGCTGGTCCATCGAAAACCCGTATCTGTACACCTTGCGGACGCAGTTGTACCAGAACAATCAACTGGTGGATCAGGTGGAAACGCCTTTTGGGGTGCGGTCTTTCCGTTTCGATGCCAGCAAAGGCTTTTATCTGAATGATCAGCCGATGAAGATCCTGGGCGTATGCCTGCACCACGATCTCGGAGCTCTCGGAGCGGCCGTTCACGGGCGGGCCATGGAGCGGCAACTGGAACTGCTGAAAGCCATGGGCTGCAACGCCATCCGTACCTCGCACAATCCGCCGGCTCCAGAGTTTCTGGATTTGTGTGACCGGATGGGTTTTCTGGTGATGGATGAAGCGTTTGATATGTGGAAGAAGAAAAAGTCCGCGAAAGATTATTCCATGTTCTGGGATCAGGAACATCGCCGGGATCTGGAAGATCTGGTAAAACGTGACCGTAACCACCCCTCCATTATCCTTTGGAGCATTGGCAATGAGATTCGGGAACAATTTGACTCCACGGGTACTACGATTGCGAAAGAGCTGGTACAGATCGTTAAAAGCCTGGATACCAGCCGTCCGGTAACGTCGGCCTTGACGGAAAATATTCCTGAGAAAAACTTCATTTATCAGTCGAAAGCCCTCGATATCTTGGGCTTTAATTACAAGCACGAAGCCTACGCCGATCTACCCAAAACCTTTCCTAATCAGCTTTTCCTGCCTTCCGAAACCGTTTCAGGCCTGCAAACCCGTGGCGACTATATCATGCCCTCAGACTCCCTGCAACTGTGGCCCCGCAGCGGCCGATCGAAACTGGTGGAGGGCAATATTGACTTTACGGCTTCGGCCTACGATAACGTGTTCGCGTACTGGGGTTCCACCCACGAAGACGTCTGGAAAGTCATCAAAAAATATCCGCATCTGGCGGGGTGTTTCGTCTGGTCGGGTTTCGATTTTCTGGGCGAACCGCACCCGTATCCCTGGCCCGCCCGCAGCTCGTACTATGGCATTATTGATCTGGCGGGCTTTCCGAAAGATGTGTACTACATGTATCAGTCGGAATGGACTAATACGCCGATGTTACACCTGTTTCCGCACTGGAACTGGGAGAAAAACCAGACCGTGGACGTCTGGGCCTACTATAATCAGGCCGACGAAGTGGAACTGTTCCTGAACGGAAAATCACTCGGTACCCAAAAGAAAACGGACGAACGCCTGCACGTGCAATGGCGGGTGAAGTACGAACCCGGAACTCTGAAAGCCGTTTCCCGAAAAAACGGACAAACGGTTCTGACCAAAGAAATCAATACCGCTGGAAAAGCCGCCCGGATCGAACTGGTGGCCGATCGGAAAGAGCTGGCCGCTGACGGAAAAGATTTGTCCTTCGTAACCGTTCGAATCCTGGATGAACAGGGAAATCTGGTACCGAATGCCGGGCATCTGGTGCACTTCGACCTCGAAGGCGAAGGAACGATTGCGGGCGTTGATAATGGGTTCCCGGCCAGCACCGAACCCTTCCAGGCCTCGTACCACCGGGCGTACAATGGCCTGTGTCTGGCGATCATTCGCACCCATGAAAAAGCAGGGACCATTCGGCTGAAAGCTTCCGCGGAAGGCTTGAAGGGATCAGAAGTCGTGTTGCAGGCAAAAGAATAATACCGTTCTTTTCCAAAGAATAAAACTTAAAATCCGTCTTTCCCCTAAAGCGTTCGGGCCTTTAGAAAAAGGAGAAGGTTTTGGGTTGATACCGTAATTTACTTGTATGAGGCTTATCCGTTTTCCGAAATTACTCTTCACTATATGCTGGCTTCTTAGTACGGCAGGTTTTCCCCAGTCGGGTAGCGGGTTGACGCAACTCGTGCCGAATCCGCCTTCATCGGCCAAACCCTGGGTATTCTGGTACTGGATGCAGGCGGGCGTTTCGAAAGCGGGCATCACCGCCGATCTGGAAGCCATGCAGGCGGCGGGGATCGGGGGGGCGTACCTGATGCCGATTCAGGGAGCGAAAAATCCGCCCGTGTACACGCCCGTAGCCGAACAACTCACGCCGCACTGGTGGGATCTGGTACGCCACGCCATGCAGGAAGCCAAGCGGCTAAAACTGGAGATGGGCATGCACGTCAGCGATGGTTTTGCTCTGGCCGGAGGACCCTGGATTACGCCGGAATTATCGATGCAGAAAGTGGTATACGCCACAACGCAGGTGCAGGGGAATCAGCCATTTTCGGGCGTGTTGCCGCAACCGCCCACGCAGGAGAACTACTACAAAGACATTGCCGTATTCGCCATTCCCGCACCACCTACGATTCCTTCCCAACCAGTCATAACTTCCAGTCAAGCCGGGAATCTTCCGCAGTTTTTGATTGATCCCACCAACAAGCAGGCCTTCCGAAGCGATACCGTCTGCTGGATTCAGTACGCGTATGAACAGCCCGTTACGGTTCGGTCACTACTGGTGCGAACGCCCGGCAACAACGTACAGGCCCATCGGCTGAAAATCGAAGCGAGTAACGATGGTAAAACCTTTCGGCCCGTGACGCAGCTACAGCCGCCCCGGCATGGCTGGCAGGATACCGACGCGGATGTAACCCACGCCATTCCGGCCACTACGGCCCGGTACTTTCGGTTCATCTACGACAAAAAAGGCTCGGAACCAGGGGCCGAAGATCTGGACGCGGCGAAGTGGAAACCTACCCTAAAGCTTACCGGATTGGAATTGTCCGCCGAACCCAAAATTCATCAGTACGAAGGAAAATCGGCTCTGGTCTGGCGGGTGAGTCCGCGTTCGACCGAACAGCAGCTTCCCCGGGAATTATGCGTTCCGCTGAATAAAATCATTAACCTGACGAGTAAACTCAAGGCCGATGGCCGACTGGACTGGCAGGCTCCCGCCGGTACCTGGACGATCATCCGGATGGGCCATACCTCCACCGGACACACCAACGCTACCGCCGGAGCTGGCAAGGGACTGGAATGTGACAAATTCAACCCACAGGCCATTACGCTGCAATTCAATCGCTGGTTTGGCGAGGCCCAGCGGCAGATTGGGCCGAGTAAGGACGTGTTGAAAGTACTGCACGTGGATAGCTGGGAATGCGGGAGTCAGAACTGGTCAGTCACATTTCCGGCCGAATTTAAAAAACGCCGGGGCTACGATATGCTGCCGTACCTGCCCGTGCTGGCGGGGATTCCGCTGGTATCGGCTGAAACGTCCGAACAGGTACTATACGACTTGCGGCGAACGGTAGCGGAACTGGTCGTGGATAAGTTCTATACTACCCTGGCCGGACTGGCGAAACAGCACGGGGTACAATTTTCGGCGGAAAGCGTGGCTCCAACGATGACAAGCGATGGACTGGCTCATTACCGGAAAGTCGATATTCCGATGGGCGAATTCTGGCTGAATAGTCCCACGCACGATAAACCCAACGACATGCTCGACGCCACGTCGGCGGCTCACATTTACGGCAAAAATATCGTACAGGCCGAGGGATTTACCACCGTTCGCATGGACTGGTCGGAGCACCCCGGCATGCTTAAAACCTTGCAGGATCGAAATTATGCCCTGGGAATCAATAAACTGGTCTATCACGTTTTCTCGCACAATCCCTGGCTGGACCGCAGGCCTGGTATGACGCTCGACGGCGTAGGACTGTACTTTCAACGCGATCAAACCTGGTGGAAACCCGGTCGGGCCTGGGTGGAGTACGCCCGGCGTTGCCAGACCTTACTGCAACTGGGAAAACCCGTGGCGGATATCGCCGTGTTTACGGGCGACGACTTGCCCCGGCGTTCGGTACTGCCCGACCGACTGATAAACACCTTGCCGGGTATTTTCGGCAACGAGCGGGTGCAGAGCGAGGCCCGGCGACTAGCGAATGCGGGCGAACCCTTACGCGTCAAACCCCTGGGTGTATCGCATTCGGCCAACATGGCGGATCCCGAACACTGGGTCGACCCCCTGCGGGGTTATACCTACGACTCGTTCAGTACCGATGCGTTGACCCGACTGGCTACCGTAAGCGATTCCAGCGTACGTTTTGCTCCGGGAACGGCGTATCGGATTGTGGTCGTTCCTGGCCGGCATCCACTGAACGTAAATCAGCCTTTCGTGACGCCCGAAACGGCCAGCAAGCTGGTTGCTCTGGTGAAAGCCGGAGCCACGGTGTTGATCGAAGATCAGGCTTTGTTTGCCGCCGGAAAAGGACCGAAGGAGGTTAGCAATGAATTATGGGAAGGGCGTTTTGAAATGGAAAACGGACTGGTCGCCAAGACATTAGGCAAAGGCCGGGTGATTCAATTGCCTTATGAACTGGAATCTTTCGCATCGCTGGGAATTGAACGGGATGTAGCGTTCACAGAAACGAACGGTTCGTATGCACAAGACCTCGCCTGGACGCACCGCCGAAATGCTGATATGGATCTGTATTTTATTGGAAATCAGCAGGAAAAAGTACGGGAAATTACGGCTTCTTTTCGTATAAGGGGTAAACAGCCGGAACTGTACAATGCCGTCACCGACGAACTTATGAACACCGATCAGTGGCGAATGCACTCCAACCGGACGGAGGTAACGCTTCGTCTGGAACCCAACGCTTCGGTATTCGTCATTTTCCGGAAACCGACGAAGCAAAACGAAGGTACGGGTCAGGTAGCAAAGGAACCGCAACGCGTACAAACCCTGTCACAACCCTGGCAGGTACAGTTTGATCCGGCGTTCGGCGGTCCCGTCCAGCCTCAAATCTTTACAACACTTAGCGATTGGAGCCAGCATACCGACGCGTCCATTCGGTACTATTCGGGGACGGCTACGTATACGCAAACCTTTCAGTGGTCAGATCAAAAAGGTCGCTACTGGCTGGATTTGGGGAAAGTAGCCAATATGGCTGAGGTGAAGCTTAATGGTCAGTCCTGCGGAGTAGCCTGGACGTTTCCGTATCGCGTTGAACTCACGCAGTACCTCAAAGCCGGGGAAAATCAACTGCAAATCGAGGTGAGTAATACCTGGGCGAATCGGCTCATCGGTGACCATCGATTGCCCGAAAAACAACGCATCACCCATACCACCGCTCCGTACCGACTGGAAGGCAGACCGTTGCTGGAGGCGGGCTTGCGGGGACCGGTACAGATTATCACTCGGTAGGGATTGTCTGAAACGTTTACTATGGTAGATCAGTGACTGATTTAGCAACGTTTCTTCGTGAGGCTTTTGCTTACTTCGTGCTAAAAGTTAAACGTTACGGACAAAGTCAAATTTTCGAAGCGGTTCCCATTGCTTGCCCGTGTGTTGCAACAGCCAGAGGGCATCTAAAGGCATGCGAGCGGAAAAGGATTCCTGCTCAAAATAGGGCCAGGCCTGTTCAAACTGCCTGCGACTCAGGTCCCGGTACGCAATGGTCAGGTGCGGTGTGAATACGGGGTGGATGGGTGGCAGGGCTACTTGCAGGGTTTCCCGCACAAACGCATCGAGTATGATATACTGTTGCTCCATGCGTTCCGTCTTTTCAACGGCTACGTAAATCACGTGGCCCCGATTCGTGGAAAAATACCCAAAATCAGTCAGCTGAATAGTTTCGGCCTGAAAGCTTCCCAGAAAAGATTCCAGTTGTTCTTCCAATACCGAGCTAGATACGTTTTCGGGCAAAGTAAATGGACTTACATAGGTAATGTGCGGCAGTACCCGCAAACCCCGAACACTGCCATAGTGCTCGGCTACGTAGCGTTTGTAGGCCCAGATGGGTTCGGCGATAGATTCGGGTGGGAGAGCGGCAATGAGATAACGGGTCATGGCTGAGGAATGTAGGCAAGAAAAAGTATGCCCGGAATAAATGAAAAGACAGGTTAAAAAATCTTAAAGAATACGTCAAACATACGTAGGATATTTAATTTGCTTCGTACGCAGTGCGAAGTCTTCAAAAAGAGCAAAAGTACCAGGTTGGGCCGTAAGTGAAAGAATAGACCAAGGTTTTTAGACTGCCGGATTACAGGTTTAACCAAAGGATATCTGGCCGTATAAACGTACTTGATTCGTTAATTCTCAATACCTTTTAAACCCTAAAACGATGAAATACCTTTTTTGCTTAGGACTTACTTTTCTGGTGACAGCCGTGTATGGACAAATGCCTAAAGAGGTTGCTGGAAACGCGATTAACCCATCGATTGCAGTAGTTCCGGATACGGTATTTCGGGTAATTCATCTGGATCAATCCGCAAAACTAAAAAATCAGAATCTGGCTGTTTTTGTAAATGATCAATTTGCGGGAAATATTCCCGTTGCAGGTATACCGCCTCAACAAATAGAAAGTTTAACGGTTGAGCACAAGAAAATACAGGTAAAGGGAATCGATTATGAGCATCAGCTGTACATCAAGACTAAAAGTACGTACAAGCCTAATCTTATTTCGTTAAGTGATTTGAAAGCCAAATACACCGATCTAAGCGATAAGTCGGCTATTTTTAGTATAGATGGAGAAGTTTGTACTTCTGATTACTCGGAATACTTTATTGACGAGAGTAATCTGCTTCGAATCATTATTGATCATATTTCAGACAAAAAAGAAAAGACAAATCTGGTTCTAATTAAAATATTAAGTAAAAATCCAGAAAATATTAAAAAAGTAAATGAGATACGAATCAGGGGCGAAGAAGCTCGCTCTCGTTAATTGTGGGAACGGATTAAAATCCGTTCTTAGGAGGTGGCCGAGCCTACGACTCTGTATCCGTCAGGAGTTAAACATCAAAGAGTCGTAGGTTCGACCCGTTTAGTAAGGTTGGGTTTTTAACCCAACCCCCTCAGCCTAAAGCATAAATCAAGCCAAAATTAAATGTACCTTGCTGTATCAGAAAGCGAAAACCTTCGATCGGTATGAAAAGTACTGCACCTGCCAGCGTGGATGAATACATCGCCGGTTTTCCCGACGACGTTCAGACGATTCTCCAGCGAATTCGTGCGGTAGTGAAAAAAGCGGCTCCGGAAGCCGAAGAAACGATCAAATACGCCATTCCTACGTTTAGGCTGCAGGGTAACCTCGTGCATTTTGCGGCCTACAAACATCACATCGGCTTTTATCCGACACCTTCGGGTATTAGTACCTTCGAAGCCGAACTCGCTCCGTACAAAAAAGCGAAAGGTTCTGCCCAGTTTCCCCTTACACAACCCATTCCCTACGAGCTGATTGAGAAAATGGTAGTTTTCCGAATGCAGGAAAATCGGGCAAAATCAAAAAGGTAAGATTGCATAAAGCCGCTATAGGCGAATAAAATGATTGATAACGAGTGAATCGTCGTTGCCTACCTAGTACTAACTTATTTCCCTATTCTTCATGAAACGAATCTTACTAGGCTTGATTGCCTCATTTGCTTTCGCCTGTCAGCCAGATGCTGAAAAAAAGAAGATGCCTGAAAACGAAACCATTGCTCGGCAGGTATACGAACGTTTCAACGCCCATGACTGGGAAGGGATGGCGGCTCTCTACAGCGATTCTACCGAATTCAAAGATCCGGCCTTTGGTACAAAAGCCGTGATGCAATCCCGAAAGCAAATCGTTGAAAAGTACGCCGCCATGCACAAAGAAACGCCGGATATTCACGATGAAATTACGGGCGTGTACCCTTCCGGTGACAAGCGGGTGATTGTCGAGTTTGTATCGTCCGGCTCTATGCCCGATGGTAATAAATGGGAGTTACCCATTTGCACCGTTTTTACGATTGAAAAGGGGAAAATTACCAAAGATTATACGTATTATGATCAGGAATAAGAAGACGTTTCATAAAACGATAGAACTCTAATACGTTTAACGACAAGCGGAGTAAAAGCTTTTATTTGCTCAGTTTAACGGTCGGAATCTTCAGGCTAATCATCTCATTGATAAACGCTACCCGGTCGTCTTTCAAGCGATTCAGGAACGTAGTAATCTCGTTTTCATACGCCCGTTTGGAGTACGCACAAACCAGAACACCCGGCTGATCTGGCTTAATTTCAACCCGTTGGTACCGATAGACATTGAATTCGACCGTACTCAACTCGTTTCCTTGGCTTTCACTGAGAATAAAATCAACGATAAATTCTTTTCCGTCAGGACTTTCGCTGACTACGTAATTACACGTTGGGTCCGTCTTTTTGCGATTTTCTAATTCCTTTACTTTCTGACTTACCGCTGCTTTTACTTCAACGTTTTTATCAAGCAGATAATACGTGATCATCTGGTTAAATTTTTCCGGGATTTCGCCCGCGGGCAGGTATTCCTGAATGTAATAAAAGTCGTTTGGCTTAGCGGTCCAGGCCAATTTGAATTGGGTTTGATTGAAGGTAAACGGGCCTTTAATCCCGATTCTCTCAATGGGATCACTACTGAAACTGCTGAATACTAAAACAATGAAGGCTAAACAAAAAAGTCGGGAAAGCATGCGTATATAGTTAGCGTGCCTGTAAAAGTACACATTCGTTTTTAGGAATGACTTCCGGTGATTATTTAGGCATTCGTTTATTGCCAGCAAAGTGACACTCTTACGGCAGACAATCGTTTCGTAACAATCCGTTACGCTCAAAAAAGCTTTTGTTAGCCGTTGAATAGCGTAGCTCTTCCGACTTTATAATCCCCACGCTCTTTCAGATTTGTAATCCGAAAGCAACCTGCTCCGAATGTACCCTTCATTTTCCGCTAACAACTTTTAACATAGTCCTTAACAACTATTAACGTTCTGATTTTTAGAGCGTTGGTACAGCGTTCTACTTTCGGGCTGTTCATCGAAGCCCTTTTAATGTTCTCTGTACCTTATGCAAAACTTTTTACGTATCAACACCTGGTTGGGCTGGGGCATGTTTGCCGTTGCCTGCTTTACGTACGCTTTTACGGTCGAACCCACGGCCAGCTTCTGGGATTGTGGCGAATTCATTGCCTGCTCCTACAAACTTCAGGTACCACACCCGCCCGGAGCACCGATTTTCCTGATGTTGGGTCGATTGTTTTCGCTGTTGGCCGGAAGTGACCACTTGCAGGTCGCGTACTGGGTCAACATGGTATCGGTGCTGGCGAGTGCCGGTACTATTCTGTTCATGTTCTGGACGCTTACCTTACTGGGCCGTAAAGTCATCGGTAAAACGGCGGCTACCGTATCTGCAAGTGAAGCCATTGGCATCTTCGGAGCGGGCGTGGTTGGAGCCCTGCTGTACACCTTTAGCGATAGCTTCTGGTTTTCAGCGGTAGAAACGGAAGTATACGCCTTATCTTCATTCCTGATCGCTCTGGTATTCTGGGCTATGCTGCGATGGGAACTAATCGAAGACGAGGCGGCCGCCAACCGCTGGCTCATTCTGGTTGCGTATCTGACGGGTATTTCCATTGGCATCCACCTCGTCAATCTGGTTATCCTGCCGGCCCTAACCTTGGTCTATTACCACCGAAAGAAGCAGAATCCTTCGTTTTTACAGAGTATAGGAGCGGTACTAGCTGGGGTCTTACTGGTAGGGTTGATCAATGGAGGGATGCTTTCCGGTCTTGGGGCTCTTGCCTTTGCTACGGATCGTCTGCTGGTCAATTCGTTCGGTTTTCCGTTCAATTCGGGCGTAGTCGTGTGGCTGCTGCTGTTGTTTGGGGCCTTGGGCTACGGCGTTTATTTCGCCCAGCAACGCAAACGACCGATGCTCAGTACGGCTCTGCTGTCGGTGCTGTTTATTTTGATTGGGTACGGTTCGTACACATCTATCGTGATCCGGTCGAACTTTCATACGCCGATCAATGAAAACAACCCGTCTGATCTCATCAATTACCTGCATTACCTGAATCGGGATCAGTACGGAAGTCGCTCTTTGCTATACGGACCGCAGTTTACGGCTCGGGTTACGGACTTTAAACGGGGCAAACCGCAGTACAAAACGGAAGGAAAACGCTACCAGATTTACGATTACGAACCCGCTTACATCTGGGAAAAAGACCAGCAGTCTTTCCTGCCCCGCATGGGCTCGCAGCTGCCCGGTCATGCCGACCTGTATGCCGCCTCGCTGGGCTTAGCCAAAGACCCCACGGACCCCTCGCGGTACCAGAAGCCTACGTTTTTTCAGAATCTGCAGTATATGTTTAGTCGCCAGATGGGCTTTATGTACATGCGGTACTTTCTGTGGAATTTCGTGGGTCGGGAAAGTGATCAACTCTGGGCCGACTGGTACCCACGGCTGGGCAAAAGCGTGGCTCTGCCCGAAAGTATTCGTACGAACAAAGGACACGATAACTTTTATTACCTGCCGCTGGTGCTAGGACTGATGGGCTTTTTCACGCAGTTTACCAAACGGGATAAGGATTGGCTGGTGATTGCCGTTGCCTTTCTGATGACGGGTCTGGCTCTGGTGTTTTTTCTGAATGCTCCACCCGTGGAACCTCGCGAACGCGATTACATCTACACGGGGTCGTTTTATTTCTTCGCTTTATGGGCCGGACTGGGCGTACTGACCCTGCAAAATCTGGTTCAGAAGATCACGAAACATCAGGTACTGTCCGGATCGCTGGCGGGTGCACTGGCCCTGGGTGTACCCGTATTGATGGGGGCGAAAAGCTGGGATAACCACGACCGTTCCCATCGGTACACGGCCGTTGATTTTGCCCGAAATCTGTTGAGTTCCTGTGCTCCGAATGCGATTCTGTTTACCGGAGGCGACAATGATACGTTCCCGCTCTGGTACGTGCAGGAAGTCGAAGGTTTTCGGAAGGATGTACGCGTGTGCTGCCTTTCGTTACTGGGTACGGAATGGTACATTCAGCAAATGAAGGAGCCAGCGGATGGATCGGAGCCGTTGCCGATTTCACTGGCGATGGACAATTTCCGGACGGGTATCAACGATCAGATCATCTTCTCGGAAAATCCGAATGTAAAGCAAGGCATTGATCTGACGGAATACCTGAAACTGGTTCGGGAAAACAACCCCGCCATTCAGGCCGAAACGTCGCTGGGAACGATCAATGTGTTGCCTTCGCGGGTTTTCTCGCTGAAACTAGACCGGGATACGATTCAGAAATCGGGCGTGGTGGCGAAGGGCATGGAGCCGTTGTTTACGGAAGACCGGATGACCTGGGATTTTGGTACGAACGACATCATTAAGGATCGACTGATTCAACTGGATATTATCGCTCAGAATCAGTTCAAACGGCCCGTGTACTTTGCCTCGACGCTCTCGCCGGCGAATTATCTGGGTTTAAAAGAATTCATGCAAATCGAAGGATACGCGTATCGACTGATGCCGTTCAAGGTGGCCGGAGCCACCGATGGCTTCGTGAATACGGACCTGATGTACGATAAAATGATGCACAAAATGGCCTGGCGGGGCATGAACAACCCGGATGTCTACCACGATGATACCATTCGCGGAATCCCCGTCGTGTCGGCCCGACTGGCTTTTTATCGTTTATCGACCCAGTTGATTCAGGAAGGAAAGCTGGATACGGCGAAAGCGGCTTTGCATCGTTGTTTGGAAGTGATGCCGGATCAGGCGATTCCCTACGATCAGATTTCAGCGAGCTTCATTGGACCTCTGATTTCCGTGGGTGAAAAACAGAAGGCTCTTGAGATGGCTCAAACGATGATGAAACGCTGCGATGAGAACCTGAATTACTACTTTTCCAGCAATGGCGACGCTGAGGATATACGGGTCAATTTGTTTCAGATGAACCGGATCGTCCAGCAATTACGCGAAGCGAAACTGGAAACGCTGGCCCAGAATTACGAGACGACATTTGAACGGCAGTATCAGAAGTTTGAACGTCGTTTTGTGGAAGCGGAGTAAGGGGAAGCCGCTCTTTGTTGCGACGAACGGATTTGTGGGGGTGGAATAACGCGTCGGAGACGCTGGACCCATAAGATCCCGATTGTAAATCGGGATCAGCGGAGCGGAGGATTGGCGGATGTACAATTGGAAGGAGAAGAAGCCCCATGGTTTCAGGCGTCACTTGGAACCATGGGGCTTCTTCCTTTGCTGAAAACAAGCTTCACCCAATAGTTCGGTAGGAATACAGCTACTTTCCCGACACCGGAATCCACTGAGCCGACAGATTCGGCGTTTTCATGTTTTTATCCAGCGGATACATGGGCCGCTGGATGTGTTTATAGGGCAGACGGTACAAATCCTGATCGACGCCACCGGGCGTCAGGGCCATGATCCAGTCTTTTTGCATGTTGTATAATTCGGGTTCGAGGTAACCGATTTTTACGACCACAATGTCCGCTTCGCGGGGCTTGAGTCCGAGGCGGGTAAAGTCCTTTTCTTTGTGATAGGGCTTGCGTTTCTGCGTCACGATGACGTGTACGCTGCCCACTTTCACCACCACTTCCACGACGGCATCCCGGTCGCCTTCTATGATGGACTCAACCGTACCTTTCAACGCCACGGGTTTGGCAAAGCGATGATCGACGATGGCTCCCGCCGTACCTTCAATCGAGCCACCGACACCCACGGCCTGGGCTTTCTTCACAAAAGCAGGATCGGGAATGGAGGCGTAAATCAGCGTCGGACCGTCGGCTTTCCGGAACTCCGGACGTTTCAGGATTTCCGTAATCGTCCAGGTCACATCACCGGCAGCTCCGGCCGTTGGGTTGTCGCCCGTATCGCTGATAAAAAAGGGCTTTTTCTGGCTGGCGATGGCTTTCGTCAGCACTTCATCCAGCTTGCCTACGGGAGCCACAAAATCGAATTTCGAGCGAACGTTCCAGAAATGCTTCGCCAGCTTCTCCGCTGCTTTGGCCACTTTCGCCTGATCGTCGCCCACCATCATGATGACGCCGTGATTGCGAGGAGCGTCGGCCCAGGCGTAGCTGATCCAGATGCCGCCATCCACAATACCGGAGTTATTGTCGGCCAGGGGAGCTACTTCGGCGTACAGACTTTTGCCCGGTTCGATGCGGGTACTGGTTTGTTCACCGGGTAGCAGAATGGGTACAGGAATCCAGGCTTTGTAGGCGGGTTTGCCCTTCCCATTTTTCAGGCGGTCAATAAGGTGTTGGACGGCCCGTTCTTTCGTCTGCATGGCATCTTCATGGGGAGCCATACGGTAACAGGTCATGAGGTCGGTATTTTGGGCCAGTCGTTTGGTGACGCAACCGTGCAAGTCCATCGAGGTAGATAGTAAAGTTTTGTACCCCACCACCTGCCGGATTCGCGTAATGAGATCGCCTTCGGGATCGTCGAGGCCCTGTACGCTCATGGCTCCGTGAATGTCTAGGTACAGGCCATCATAGGGAGCGTTTTGCTTGAGCAGATCCAGCATTTTCGTAACCAGCGATTCGTAGGCCTCCCGCGTAGCCGCTCCGCCGGGAATAGATTTGCCAACTAGCGAAGGAAACCACTGAGCTTGCTGCCGCAGGGGTGAATCGGGCGTCAGAAAGGGGTAGGAGGTAAAAACCTGCTCTCCCGTTTTGGGGTGAAACGCCTCTTCGTGCGTAACGGCGGGCGAAAATGTACTGGATTCAATACCCAATCCAGCGATGGCGATGCGGGGTAACGTCGATTGAGCAAAACTTGCGTTCAACCAGAGCGTAAGAATAAAGAGCAGAGGTTTTTTCATGCCTACAAGATAAAGAATTCAATCCGGTAAGTGTAGGCTTGAAAAAGGATGCAGGATGGAATAAAAAAAGACTGCTATAGATTCTTTAAAAATCCATAGCAGCCTGTATCAAGCAGAAATGATGTTACTGAAGGTTGGCGTCTTCGTTGCTGTTGAACGTATCTCCCTGTTTAATATCGCCGGTTTTCAACCCTTTTTTAAACCAGTACACGCGTTGGGCCGAACTGCCGTGCGTAAACGCATCCGGAACCACGCGGCCTTGCGTTTCTTTTTGAATCTTGTCGTCGCCGATGGCATGAGCGGCGTTGATGGCCTGCTCAATGTCTTTCTCGTCCAGTGCTACACTTTGGCCCTGAGCCCGGTTAGCCCACACGCCCGCGTAAAAGTCGGCCTGCAATTCCAGTCGTACCGACAAACGGTTATATTCCTTTTCACTCAGCCGTTGTTGCATGGCCTGCATTTTGTCGGTCGTACCCATCTGTTTCTGTACGTGGTGACCAATTTCGTGGGCAATGACGTAGGCCATGGCAAACTGCCCTGGTGCCTGAAAACGCTCGGCCAGTTCATCATAAAACGAAAGATCAATGTAGACTTTCTCATCCGCCGGACAGTAGAAAGGCCCCATGGCGTTCTGAGCCGTACCGCAGCCCGAGGAGGTGACGCCCCGGTACATGACCAGTACCGGTTTGGGATACTGAGCATTCTGTTCGGCGAAGATCTTCGTCCACGCGTCTTCGGTACTGGCCAGTACGCGACGCGTAAACTGAGCGGCGGCGTCATCGGCTTGCTGGTCGACGGGAGCCTGCGTCGAGGCCTGTTGATTGCCTAAAATACTGGAAGGATCGCCACCCAACAGGGTAACAATTAAAGCAATGACGACGGTACCAATGCCGCCGCCAATGATCAAGCCACCAGAGCCACTGCTCCGACGGTCGTCGACGTTATCGCTTTCGCGACCTCCTAACCAACGCATAGATAGATAGTAGTATAAAAGTTGAACATGTAGCTCTGTAAAATTTCGATGCCAAGAATACAGCTTTTCTATTAAAATGTTCGAGTGTAAGTATAAAAGCTTAGTACAAGAAGGTATGCTGACCGGCAACTTTTTTTGACTTTTATAAAAAAAGCGTTGCTTCGCATACTTCAATGACCGTAAGTATGAATAAACGGATCTATAGTCTACTAGTTTTAGTCTTTTTGACGGCTTGTAGAGATTCACAGAAAGCCACTAAGCTGAATCGGGAGAAAATTGCGATTCTGTCCACTTCGGAGAAAACGTTTGTACCTACCGATCAGGATTTGCTTTTGGCTGAACGTTTAGTAAAAGAACGCCTGAATGTCTATAACGCTGAAATGAAGGCTCGAAATGTTGATTTTGCGTATACAACGGGCGACTCGTTGCATTATGAAAGTGATACCATTCAGTTCGAACACTATTACAGGCAATACATACTAACTGTGAATGATGAGGGCGATAAAGTAGTAGCAATGAATTGTCTGTGTATGCTAAATCCATTCGATAAAGAGCAGGATTCCTGGAGAAAAAACAAGGTCGTGGTAAGAGATGGTGGGCATTGTTTTTTCCAAATTTCCGTAAATATCAGTCGTGGTATTGTGTATGGATTTATGATCAATGGCTTAGCTTAATCCTTTCGCTCAGAACTAGTCTTTAGTTCAGCGAACTTGAAAAGGTTTCTCCATGAAAAAGCTATTTGAATTTATAACCCCGCTCACCCTCATGGCCGGAGCCGGACTGCTCATCATTGGTCAGGGCCTGCTGCATCTGGGGGAAGAAAACAACGTACTACAATTTTTCTTCGGTGTTCCACTGTTGTTCGGAGCAGTAGTCGTTCACATCATTATCTGGGGAATGCTAAAACGTAATGTACTCTACATCTGGCTGGTGGAGTTTATTCTGGTAGGCTTGTTTCTGTACGCTTTTTTCTTTCGGTGGTAAGTACAGGATCGATTCGGTCACCAGAATGAATGGTATCAATTTTGTATCGAATCTGCAAAACCTTAAACCCATGAAACCGCTACTCACCTTTCTGATACTTACGCTGGGCGTGCGGGTTGCCGATGACCGCGTAGCTAATTTTTCTTACGGTACACCCGGGCAGGAGAATTACGAAGAATTCTCGTTCTGGGTAAAAAATAATCGACCTGCTGAAATTCAGTACGTGTATGGCAAGGATCGTAAAACACTTCGCGTACGCTACGTAAAACAGGATAAAACGCATTTTCAGGTACGGTTTCCCAACCAACTCGTTTTACTGCTTTCACCCCAAGGAAATCAGTTACGGGTGTACGATTTGAAGGGGAAGTACGCTGCGAAAACCTTTTCCTGGCAATACGAAGGGCCCGTTAATGGCGTAGGAACCTTCTGCCAAGCCTGTGCTGAAGATGAAACCGAAGCCATGCAATTGCTGAGACGGTATTATTTTATGCCTTGAATTTCTAACTCGATCTAGCCCCAAAGAAAGAAGTCCGTAACCACAGGTACGGACTTCTTTCTTGAATGACAGGAAACGCTACTATTCCTTCGGCAACGTAATTCGGATATTCCGAAACTCAATCGGACCGTGATCACCCTGGAGGTAAATCGGACCCGGCTCGGCTTCATTGCTGTCGATGGCTCCACCCGTAATACCCGGAATGGTTGTGTCGCAGATAATGGTTTTTCCATTCAAGGCTACCGTCACCCGGCGGCCAATGAGCGTGATGTCATAGCTCTGCCAAGTATCCGCGTCATTCTCCGGAAGTTCATTGGGTACCAGGAAACCGTAGACGGCACCGAGCATGTCAATTTGTGGTTCGAGTCCTTTGCTATCTACAATCTGCACTTCGTAACGTCCCCGCAGATATACGCCGCTGTTGCTTCCCTTGGGATACTTGAATTCAATGTGCAGTTTAAAGTCTGAAAATTTCTGCTCCGTCTGAATGTTCGAGCCGGATTTGGGACTTTTCAGTACGCCATTTTCCACCACCCACTGATTGGTCTGGCCCATGGCCTTCCAGCCTTTCAGGTCTTTTCCGTTGAAGAGATCGACGGCTTTACCCCAGTTGGGTTGTTTGGTGCGGGCCAGCGAAGGAGCCCGTACGCCCGTCCAGGAAACGCTTTGGCCCGTGGGTGTGGTCATGGTTCCACTGAGCTTATCGCCTTCCAGCGTACCATTCACGACCAGATCCTGCGTGGCTCGTTCCCACTGCGGCGGGATGGCGAAGCTAAGTTTACCATCCGCAAAAGTTACTTTAGAAATCGGACGGGCACTGCCGCTGCTGCCCACAAATCGACCCACGAGCGTATTATGACCCGAATGTGTCACCTCCAGCCAGGAGGGCATGGTGTTGTTTCCCGACTGAACGGTTAGATCCCACCGCCCTTCAAGAGACGTAGCCGCCGGAGCTGCGGGCGGATTTTTATCATCGGCGTACGCGGATCCGCCAATCGTAGTAAGCGTAGCCGTGGCAAGGGTCAGGGTACGTAAAATAGAGGAGAGCATAGAGATTTGAAAAGATTAATGGTCGTATTACGAATGCTCAAATCTAGGCATCTAAACGCTGGTATAAAAGGACCGGCAAAGAATGAAGCGGGGGAGGTACTATATTGCTGACGAAAAGAACCCTCATCTATGCATAAACCCTTACTCGTCCTGTTGCTGGCGTTTGCTGCCCGGGCTTCTGCCCAGTCGGACACGCTAACGAATCACTACGTACGGCTACAGCCCTTACAGCTTTTGTTTAGGGAACTGGTGGTGGGCTATGAATTTCCGTTCACTCAAAAATTCACTCTCGAAGTAGGAGTCGGGTACCGGTTTCGTCGGTTTAGTCATTCGCCAGAAATTAAAGGACTGGCCCTGGGGATGATGGGTGATTATAACCTGCAAAATATGGGGAATCCCCATTATCAGGCCGTAAAATTTTCGATTACGCCCCGTTATTATCTAAATACCCGCAAAACCTTTTTTCTAGCAACGGAGCTGTTTGTCAGACATTGGTGGTTTGACAACGTACAGGCTAAGTTTGATAATACAGAAGGCTACCGTTTTGACGCAGTACGAACCGAACGAATGAATGTTTGGGGAGGGAAACTACTGATAGGTACGAATGGTAAACTGTTTTCACTAGGTAAAAACCTGGTGTATTGGACTCCTTTCCTGGGTTTCGGACTTCGGTCCAAAACCTACACCTATGAAACCTGGGACGGAACCCTGGATGATACGCCCGTAACCTACCAGAAAGAGAGGGGTACTGTCAGCCTGTCGCCCAGTATTCATTTGGGCGTATCGCTGGCGTATCGCCTTCGCTGAGGGTCTCGAAGCCAAGCGGTATACATGAACCCAATCACTTTGAAAACCATGCCCAAACTAGGCTTATTATGGATACTACTCACGTTCTCGACGGGTACGTACGCCCAGTCGGATACGGTATGGAATCAGTACTTGCGAATCCAACCTTTGCAAGTACTGTGTAGAGAGCTGGTGGTAGAATACGAGTTTCCAGTGACGGAAAAACTGACCGTTGGACTGGGGGCGGGATACCGGTTTCGCAAGAACAGTGGTACGTCAGAGGTGGCGGATTTAATGCGAATCATGACGGCTGATTACCGTTTGCAAAATATGGCTAATCCGTATTATCAGGGCTTTAAGTTCTCCATTAGCCCCCGCTACTATCTGGATACCCGTAAATCCTTTTTTGTCTCGGCGGAGCTATTTATGCGGTATTGGTGGCTGAGTCGCCTGGATGAACAGTACCTCAATCCAAAGGGTACCTACGTTCGGGCCCAAAAAAGCGAAGAAATGGATGTCTGGGGAGGAAAAGTACTGGTGGGATGGAATCGAAAACGGCTTTCCTTCTCTACTCATCAGGCCGTGTACATTACCCCGTTTCTGGGGATTGGGTTTCGACATAAAGCGTACACCTACCGACGCACTTACCTGTTCTCTTTAGGCAGCGATACCGGCAATAGCGAAAGGGGACAAATGAATTGGGCAGGCGTGCACGGTGGCTTCTCTTTGGCGTATCGCTGGGCTCGCTAGTACGCCTGCGTAGTGAAAGTAGCGTTCTGAACACTCGCAGGTCTTTGATAAAATAAACCCTCACCAATCCGAGTGCGATTGATGAGGTTTCTACTAGTATGCTAAGGCCGTAGAGGACTACCGTACTTCGGATTCCGCCGAAAGAATGCTTTTCAACCGATCTACCTGTTCATTGCTTTGCTGAAGCACCTGCTGATTGAAATTGACTTTTTCGTAGGTCTCCACCCAGATTCGCACGCGATTCCGCTGATAGAAAATCTCCCAGTTGTCCTTAGTGTTTTTAGCTTTGAAGAGCTGATCGAGTAGTTCTTCCACCAAGGCAAAGGACATTTTATTCAGATCTTTCGCCCAGACGTCGAATTCATTCTGAATCTTGTACAGACAGGCCTCAACGGAGCTGACGATGTAGTTAAGAATATCTTCGGCCGTATCTTCCCGGGACAGACGAACCGAAACGTAATCCGGCGTCAGAATATCCAGGTGTTCCCGAATCCGGAAGTGCAGAAAACCGAGGTACGATAACTGAAACTGGGCGAACGACTGCAACGGAAGGTGTAACGATGGCATGGATTCCAGCTCGCGTAGCAGACTTACCTCAAAAGGCTCATGGGCCTGAGCGATTCCGGCCAGACGACCTTCCGTTTTGAGAATTTCGAAAATCCGTTGACGAACCTGATGGATGACTTCATTGAGCGTATCCCCCAGTTTCAAAAACTCTTTGGTAATGAACGTACGGTGTTCGTTGAGATACTCTTCGTACGTTTTGTTGTAAGAACCTAGGGCATTCCGGCTTAATTCAATATCCCGAATCGTCAGACTGGCGGCGTATTGCAGACACGATTGTTTGATCTGATCGAATTTCTCCTGAATCTGTACGTTGGGAGCGTCACGCTGGGCGTTGAGTTCCTTCAGATTCTCTTCGCAGGCATTGGTCAGTTCCTGCCAGAGGGTATTGAATAAGCTTTTAAAAATGGCGAAATCCGTCATGTCGTCGGTAGGCGTAAAAATTCCGTTAAAATAGTTGATTACCTCATGCAGGGCTCCGTCGATACTGGACATCTTTCGCTGGTATTCCAGAGCATATTGCTGATCCCAGTCATCGAGTTTATCCTGCATGTCATCCAGAACGGCCCGTAGTACTTTTTCTTCGACTTCTTCGACACTCGCACAATCTACCGTAACGATCTTGCTGAAAAACAGGCCATTACGACCCGCACTTTCTTCTAAGTCCTGGCAATTGCGGGCGTTGTCGGTTAAGGTTCGGGTATGATTCAGTAGCAGGAAGGAGCAGGCCGGCAGACTGATTCCGGGAATCTCCATTTGCTCCAGGGAGTTTTCGCAGAACTGGTACAGGTCCAGATCGGCGGGTTCCCAAACGGCTCCCAATGCATCGGGTTTACGAACGAAGAGAATAAAATCAATATCACTGGCCAGCGATCGAATCAATTTCTGTTCATTGACCAGCCCCGTATCTCCCAAACCCGGCATGTCGATGAGCGTAATGGGTCCAGCCTCCGCCAACGGAAAGGGCGTATCAATGTGCACCTGTTTAACGGCCAGATACGCGTAACTAGCCTCCCGGTTTTCATTGACCTGGGCAATGTATTGACGTACCTGATGCAGGGGTACTTCCTGCGTAAGCCCGGTTAGTAAGTGATTGAACGAGGAAAAGTTACGGTGAATTTCCTGTAGCTTCTGGTATCGGGCTACGGTAACCGGATTAGGATCCTGCGGCTGATCCGGCAAGGCCTGAGAAACGAATTCAGCCAGATTTTCAGGACTATACGCTAGATCCAGTTCCTGAAAATAAGGGGATACGGTTGACTGGAAAAAGCTCGTCCGGCTGTGAAATTCTACCAAGGCCCGGGCTCTGTGACTATCATTAGCAATGACGCTCATGACGCCCGTGCAGTGCGGTCCGTTGCCGTCGGGAATGACTTGAGCGTTCAGACCGGAAAGGCTTTGCAAAAGTCTGCTTTTCCCCTGGCGGGCTCTGCCAATTACGCCAATGCTAATGGTTTTCCGGGAAAATCGCTGGTTGAGCTGAGCCAGATATTGTTGCTCCTTTTCAATTCGCTTGAGCAAAGCCGGCAAATTAGCTCGGTCAATTGCCTGGATGACCTGGTCGGAAGCATGATCCGATATTTTTAATTTGACGTTTTCCAACACCGACATCGAGTGGCTCATCAACGAAAGCCGCTGCATGTCCTGCGTGATTTTATCCGCAAACTGCCCCCGCTTCTGAATGATCTGCTGGATATTGGATACAATGAAATTAGACATTGAGTTAATTCAATACGAATGGTGGAAGAAAATACAAAGAGAACCCCGAACGCCTGCTCAAATCTTTAATTGACCATAGAACGATCCAGTGAATTTCCCTGACAACATACATCGAAAGTAGCCTTTCTGAGTAGTATTCCGGAAATGAGTACCCAGCCTAATCGCTGAGCGAAATCACCTCACAGCTTATCGGAGCACTTTTAGGTTACTGTAAGTCAGACACCGGGAGTGCAAACGTTCATTGGTTAATTTAAGGTAATGCAGTTCCTTAAACAGGTTCCTGAAAAAGCCAATTAAGCCTTTTTTTCTTTTTAAATAATACTGTTCGAAAATGAAGGAGAATAAGTAGAGATAAGGATATTCAATATGCTGAGGATTGTATTGATTGCGTTGGGTTACACTGAATACGGGTTTCCATACTTCCGTATTGGTATGGATGAGTTGCACCTTTTTATGGTACATGAATGAAGCATTCCCCAGCGTCTGAATCGGAATAAGGGCTGCTTTAAGATTTTCCTGAAGACCCAGAAAGTCAAAAATTTTCTGGTACACTTCATGAATTTTTAGCGTTAAGTCCTTGGTCAGCGTATCATTGACCAGGTACGTTTCGCATTTGGTGGGAATAAACAAAACCAGTTTTGTATCCGAATTTTTCTCCAGTCCCAGCTTTAGTACCTGCAATAAATTCTGGACGTTGGCTTCACATTCCTGCATGTCGTTCATGACGGCCGAGGAATCAATAGGAATCACAATAACGGAAGATTCCTGAATGAATTTTACTACTTTCTCCGTAGCATCGGTAATCCAGTTTCCCGGAATATCGTTGAACGAAACGACCAGAAAAGGTTCTGAATTTTTGTGAGAAATTTCTAAGGGATAGGTAGCTACTGCCTCCGTTGATTGAATACCATCAAAGTAAGTGATGGTTCCCTTGCCCAGCGATGCGATGAGTTTTTCTCTATTTTGATCTAACTGAGCAGCTAACTGGGAGTCCAGGTTTAGATTTAAACCAATACTACTGGCCAAATCGCGGCGGATAGTATCATCCATCGAAGACAAAAACGTAGTCTTGCCTTCACCGGATGCGGCTAGCATCGTGACATTTATAAAGGTTTGCATGGGCAACTAATAAGCTCCTTGGACTTGGCGATTTAACTAAACTTGATCTGGTCTTGGTCCTGAACTCTTCAAGATGAGTACCGATCTTTTTTACTAGTGAGGCTACTTCTAATAGGCAGTCTGGCGACGACTGTTCATTTCTGCATGCGTGTGTATTATGAAGAGTTAATCATGAAATGATAATTTTTTAAGTGTGTATACTTAAACTTTACTTCTTTCATGCCTTCTGAAGCAATTCTTTCTAGTAGTTCTCACAGGTACAAATTGCTTATATTCACTAGATTTTGATGAACATAGCCCATTCCTGAAAGATAAGCTGTCAGGAAATTATCGCCTTATGAGTTAGATACCAAATAAAGGGAGTGAAATCCTGAGAATAATTCATTTTTGCAAGATTACTATGAAAGTTTACTTAATGAGTTGATAAATAATAATTAAAGATACGACTTAGTTTTGTTTTTAAATACAAGGCTTGTAAAAGTATACATCTTAGGTAATACCTTAAGAAAATAGCTTCTTCACTCATCTTGAAGGACTGCTGAATAACGCTTCTCTATATTCTAATTTCAATACTAAATCTAATTGGATTATTGTTTATCATCTTATAAGGACGATGCGGATAAGAGGTTCAAGTTCTTTTACATAAAAACATTGCTACAGATTCTGTTAAATGTCTAAAATACTATATGTTTAATTATGTATTTTATATAAATAGTTATAATTTATTGAAAATAAGTTATGGGGTTTCCTGTCTTAACTCGTGTAGAAGAACAGCTATCGCACAACTTCGCAAAACACTAATGGCGTTTCTGATTCATGCATCCAATTCTACGGATCAGGTTGATATGAAACCTATCGATAACCTTTTTACTACAATCGTATGAAAAAAATACTGTTGATCTTGGCCATTGCGGTATGCTTTACTGCGTGCAGGAGCGGACGTAGCTCTGGTGTAAAAACAAGTCAGAAAGCGGGGTATACCTTTTCTGACTATGACCTGGCCCGCAAAGCCCCAGATCATTTACGAACGCTGGAGCAGAAGACAATGCTCATCCAGTTAATCAAAATCGTAGCGGATCATATGGTCGTTGAGCAGAATCAGCTGGTATTTAAAATGAGTGAAGAAGCGTTTGTCAGAAAGGGGATGCCGAAAGAACTGTACGCTGAGATTCAGCAGAATATGGAGACAAATAACAAATATCTGGCAACCATGGAGCCCTCAGAAATTGACCTGGATGAAATGCTGAAGAACTTCAAAGCTTCGATGAACAAGTTGAGTTCGTCAGCTAACTAATAAACATGATCCCAAAAGGCTCGGTTGAGAAATCAACCGAGCCTTTTTAGTGTTATGAAGGAATTGTGGTTAAGGCCGGGCGACCCGATTTCTACGTCTGAGCGACTTACTGAAACACTACCTTTTCGGGTGTGGGATACTCCAGTAATTTCGAAAAATCTACTTTCCAGAAGTCCAAATCCAGCAGGCGGTTATGTTCGTCCTTCGTAAGGGTAATAACGACGGGCGTCTGGTCGGAGTCGATGTAATTGACCTGTACCACGTCACCTGCATAGGCCTCGGGATTGCCGCCGAGCGAGATACTGCCCATTTTTCCACCTTCGTATTCTTCGACTAGTTCATCGATGGGATAGTCTGCCGGATTGAGCTGTACGTGTTGCAGCATATGATGGATGAGTGCGAGCTCCTGTTCGCGGATGGGCCGTCGTTGATTCATAACTACATGCGAGTAAAAGACAGGCGGCGTACGGTGCCGCTGATTACCTTCAAAAATAAACGGTTCCCGGCAAAGAGGCTAACATCCTACAGCCTCTGGTAAAATTCCCGGAGCTTTGCCGGGTGGTAATCGTCTACTTTTGACTACGCCCTGTATCCGCGTTTGTTCGTACTAAAGTGCCTGCTTACCATGCTTAACCTCATTCGCCGTATTTCCATCGCCGGACTGGTGGGTTGCAGTACCCTGAGTCTGGCCCAGACCAACAGTCTGGTCAATACTTCCCAAAGTAAATTTTCCCGCCTCCGTAGCCTGGATCTCGATGCTGTGCAGTGGACGACGGGCTTCTGGGCCGACCGCTTCCGGGTATGCCGGGATTCAATGGTGCCCCAGCTTTGGAAGACCTACACCGACGCGGACGTCAGTCACGCCTACCGCAATTTTGAAGTGGCCGCCGGACTTCAACCCGGAGCTTTCAAAGGACCGTCTTTTCACGATGGTGATTTCTACAAGACGCTTGAATCGGTGGCGAGTATGTACGCCCTGACCAAAGATCCGAAGCTGAAAAAGCACATGGACGAGGCGATTGCCGTCATCGGCAAGGCTCAAACGCCCGACGGATACATTTATACGAAAGCGATCATCGAGCAAAAGAAGACGGGTAAGAAGCAGATGTTTGACGACAAACTCAGTTTTGAAGCCTACAACTTCGGCCACCTGATGACCGCCGCCTGCATTCATTACCGGGCTACGGGGCAAACGAGCTTTCTCGACATTGCCCGAAAAGCCACCGATTTTTTGATTGATTTCTATACCAAAGCCAGTCCTGAGCAGGCCCGTAACGCCATCTGTCCCTCGCACTACATGGGCATTACGGAAATGTACCGAACCACGCACGAGCCGAAATACCTGGCTCTGGCCCAGAAGCTTATCGATATTCGGGGGATGACGGAAGGTACGGACGACAACTCCGACCGCGTACCGTTTCGCGAGATGAAAAAAGTGATTGGGCACGCCGTACGAGCCAATTATCTCTTTGCCGGAGCCGCTGACGTATTCGCTGAAACGGGAGATAGTACGCTGCTGTCCACGCTCGATCTGGTGTGGGACGACGTCGTCAACCGCAAAATGTATATCACGGGTGGTTGCGGAGCTTTGTACGATGGCGTATCGCCCGAGGGCACTTCGTACCAGCCGGATACCGTTCAGAAAATCCATCAGGCTTATGGAAAAGCGTATCAGCTACCCAACCTGTCGGCCCATAACGAAACCTGTGCGAATATTGGTAATCTGCTCTGGAATTACCGGATGTTACAAATTACGGGCGATGCTAAATACGCGGATGTGATGGAGCTGGCTTTGTACAATAGCATTCTTTCGGGCATTGATCTGGGCGGGACGAAGTTCTTCTACACCAACCCTTTGCGGGCTTCGGATGCATATCCGTACCAGATGCGTTGGATGGGTGGCCGTTCGCCGTACATCGCCTTGTCCAACTGCTGTCCGCCGAATGCCGTCCGGACGATTGCCGAGGTCAGTAATTATCTGTATAGTACGTCAGATCAGGGCTTATGGCTGAATTTATACGGCAGTAATCGGCTAAATACGAAGCTGCCCGATGGCTCGCCGCTGGTCGTCTCGCAGGAAACGGAATACCCCTGGCAGGGTACGATCAAGGTACGCATGGAGAAAGTACCGACTCGGGCCTATTCGCTTTTTGTACGAATTCCGGGCTGGTGTACGGGAGCGACGTTGAGCGTAAATGGGAAAACGCAATCCGCGACGTCTGGCACGTACGCCGAAATCCGCCGAATCTGGAAAACAGGCGATGTGGTAGAAATCAAATTGCCCATGCCCGTACAGTTGATGGAATCCAACCCGCTGGTGGAAGAAACCCGCAATCAGGTGGCCGTGAAACGCGGACCACTGGTGTACTGCCTGGAATCCGTAGATAACCCTTCTGTACCCACGGATCAGGTGGCTTTACTAGCCGAAACGACCTGGAAAACCCAGCCGCTGCGAGTGGAAGGGACCGAAGTGATGGTACTGGAAGGAAAGGCTCGCCCGCTAAGGCCTACGAACTGGAACCAGCAGCTCTACCGACCGCTCCAGACGCTCAAGCCTGTACCTACTACCGTTCGCCTCATTCCGTACTACGCCTGGAGTAACCGGGGGCATTCAGAAATGGCGGTATGGCTACCGGTGGTGCGGTAAAGTTTTTCGTGATGTGGATGTGTATTCCCCGCATGCAATGCGGGGAATACCAGAACTTACTCCGGCAACAGCATCACCACATCCTTCCGTCGCTCCTCGGGCCATACCTTCAGTTGTTCCAGCCTTCCATTTTTCAGTACCCCTTCCACCGTCGTTTGGTAAGGAGCGTGGAGCGTGAAATGTACGTCCCAGTTTTGAGGCCAGGCGGGAAAAAGGTACAGCTTCCGGCCATCGGCCTGTAGGAGCATTTCCTGCAATCCAATCATCCCCGAGCCGCCCCAGTTGTGGTCGGGTGTCCAGTCGTAGCCAGGACCCCAGAAGGCGGGAAAGCGACGGCCCGAATCCTGAAGTTTCAGTAAGGTGAGGCGAGCGGCTTCATCGCGAAGTCCGAGCCGGGCAGCGAAGATATTATCCTGTTTCCAGCCCACGTGACTCCGAAACCGCAACGCATCGGGATCGTATCGATACGTGTTAATCGCCGTATCCAGATTGGCCCGACCCATGCCGTGCGTACCCCAGGGAAATACCGGATACAGCTGCGGCGTTTCGGTATTGTTAATGCGTTCCCAAAGCTGGGCGGGTGCCAGCGTCGGATGACCTTCGAAGCTGCGGAAACTGATACCCGGAATTCGACTCAGCATCAATTGCCAGTGTTGCCGCTTTTCCGGATTTAGGTACGAATCGGGCAGTTCGAGCAGTCGGGTTACTACCGTTTTCAGGGCGGTAATCGTGGAGGTGGCGTTATACGTCATCTTATACGTTTCTGCCGCCGAACCGGGATAGAGAATCAGCTTTCCCGCTCCATCAAACGTCTTACTCCCGCGTTTCTTCGCCAGATACTGATAATGCTCATTGAAGAACGTCAGGCAGCTTTCAATGAACGGTACGTAGGCCTGAATGGCGTCTCCAGCGTACCGTTCGGTTTCCAGCATCATCAGGCAAAATTCCAGTACCGTATCCCATTCGTACTCCAGCCAGGCATTGTATTCCATGCCCGGATCGTAACCCGGTGGCCGCTTCCAGGTATACTCCGCGGGGTTGGGCAGGCCAAAGTTTTCCAATTGTTCCGTGAAGCTGGCTCCGGCGTGTTTCCAGTACACCCGCGTCCGTAGTTCGGCGTTAGCCAACGTCCGCTGGTAAAAGGCAAACTGGGGTTTCATCAAGGCCCAGTCGCCGCTTTTCAGCATCGGCCAGTACACCAGCCGCTGGTTCTGGGCCGTATGCGTACCGCCCCCCCAGTTCCGGAAATCGGGCGTGAAATGCATCGAAGAATCCGTCAGAGCGGGATCGTAAGTAAAGAGACCCCCGTTGAATTTGGTCGGCCAGTGCCCGCTGGCGTTACAACCTAGCATGTAGCGGAACAACTGATAATTGCGGCCTACCTTCCATTCGGGCGTATTTGCCGCTCCGATGGAAATGAAACTTCGTTCCCAGAAGGCTTTCCACCAGTCCAGCGTCGCTTTTCGGGCCGAACGGGCCGTTTGGGCGGATTCATTTTGAAGGGCCGTTAATCCTTTTTTCCATTCGTGAAACGACTCATGTTGAGCCGTATGTAAATGAAGCGTGAGCGACTGTTGCCGCTGGGGGCGAAGGCTGACGAGCTGGTAGCCCCGAAAGTCCGTATCCTGGTACTTCCCTTCAACCGTACCCGCCGTTTTCAGCCCTAGTCCCGAAAGGACGCCCCCAAACGTCAGGTTTTTCAACGGATTGTACAGTTGATTCTTGACCGAATCGAGTTGCTGTTGGCGTACCGTTACGTCGAATACCGAAGGGCCGGAACCGTTGGCGTGGTAAAAGAAAATTTCATTTTCCTGAGCCTGTACTTGGTCTTTTCGCGTGACGATTTCACCCTGCGGAGCAAATTTATACGAGTTCGCATGGTTAGCCTTGCCTTTTACGGGACGGTCGGCGTACCGCCAGCTTTCGTACGTTGCCTGGGTTTGAACGGCCCGATTACTGCTTATATCTACATGAACGACGGGTCGAAAAACATCTACCCAAACATCGATCTGAGCCGTGTGTGTACCCTTGTTACCCGTGATGCGTACGTGGCCTTCCTGCAGCCGAAGTTCCTGTCGAAAACGGGTTCCAGATTCGAAAGGATTGGGGGAAAGTCGCACTCGAACGCGTCCTAGTTTTAGTAGCGTATTGTTGTGATCGAAGGTACCGCTGCGAGCGACGTAGAAAAGCAGATCGCCCTGTTCTACCCAGACGTTCAGGCCCACGTCGCCGCCGCCGCAGGGCATAGACTCTGCAGCGTTTCGACTGGGCGTATCCCAGACTACATTGTAGGATGTTAGCGAAGGCGTTTGAGCACAAACTCCGGCCCAAGACCACAGAAGTACAGCAATCAACGAAAGTCTGAATATACCCATCATGCAGTAAATTGAATAGTCAGCGAAATCTCTGGAAAAAAGAAGCCAGTATTCCTGAAAAGGGTAGTGACAAGTGAGGAAGCCTGACAATACTTTAGAAAAGACTAAAGAAACATACGCTGACCATTACGCTCAAAATGTTCGCAAGGCTCTGGCTAAGATGGTACAATTAAAAGAGAAAATGTTAGATAATCAGGCTGACTTACGCTGGTAGTTTTGTAATTCATTCGCTCTGAACATGTACTATGAATCGATTCTTTCTATTCCTTTTCCTTCTTTTTGCTTTCCATATCCAGGGGCAGGCTCAGCAAAAACTGACCCTGGTACTGCCGTCGAAAAGCCCGGAACGGGTCAGCTTCGGAGCCGAAAAACTACAGCAGAAATTACGATCGGCGGGCTATCAGGTCACCCTGGTCCGCAAGGATCAGTTAAAAGCCGACCCTTCACAAATTCGTATCGGAATTGCCGGTGACGTTCTGGTTCAGTCCATTACCGAAAAAAGCGGCAAGGAAGGGTTCGTTCTACACAAAGAAAAAGGGCAGCCCTGGTTCATCAAAGGCAGCGACGCTTCCGGAGCCCTGTATGGTTGCCTGGAACTGGCTTCCCGTCTGCAACCCAAACTACCCGAAACCCTGCATCTGACCGACCAGCCCGAAATGGTGCTGCGAGGTACCTGCATTGGCATCCAGAAACCGTACTATTTGCCGGGACGTACGGTGTATGAGTATCCGTACACGCCCGAAACGTTTCCCTGGTTTTACGACAAAGAGCTGTGGATTCAGTACTTGGATATGATGGTGGAAAACCGCTATAACTCCCTGTACCTCTGGAACGGCCACCCCTTTGCTTCTTTGGTAAAACTCAAGGAATACCCGTACGCCGTAGAGGTAGACGATGCGACGTTTAAGAAAAATGAAGAAATGTTCCGTTTCCTGACGCAGGAAGCCGACAAACGCGGCATCTGGGTGATTCAGATGTTTTATAACATTCTGTTGTCGAAACCCTTCGCCGAAAAACATAACCTGAAAACGCAGGATCGGGAGCGACCCATCATGCCGCTCATGTCCGATTACACGCGGAAATCCATCGCCGCTTTCGTGGCTAAGTATCCCAACGTTGGTTTGCTCATCACGCTGGGCGAAGCCATGGAAGGCGTTGGTCAGGACGATGTGGACTGGTTTACGAAAACCATCATTCCGGGTGTACAGGACGGTTTAAAAACGATTGGGCAGAAAACCGAACCGCCCATTGTACTGCGGGCTCACGATACGGATGCCCCCCGCGTGATGAAATCAGCGTTGCCTTTGTACAAGAATCTGTACACGATGGCAAAATTTAACGGCGAGGCTCTGACGACGTATACTCCCCGGGGAAAGTGGGCCGAGCTGCATCGCACGTTGAGCAATATCGGTACGGTACACATCGAAAACGTCCACATTCTGGCCAATCTGGAGCCTTTCCGCTACGGTTCGGCGGACTTTGTACAAAAGTCCGTACAGGCCATGCACAACGTTTACGGAGCCAATGGCTTGCACCTGTACCCGCAGGCTTCGTACTGGGACTGGCCCTACGCCGCCGATGCCACTCCGAAACGTTTGTTACAGGTCGATCGCGACTGGATCTGGTACCAGACCTGGGCTCGCTACGCCTGGAAAGCCAATCGCGATCGGGCGGGAGAAGTTACGTATTGGGGAAATGAGCTGGCTCGGAAATACGGATTGCCGCTGGAAAAAGGCAAGGCCGTACTGGAAGCCTACGAACAAACGGGCGAGATTTCACCGAAGTTATTACGGCGGTACGGTATCACCGACGGCAACCGCCAGACGCTCACGCTGGGCATGCTGATGACGCAACTCATCAACCCCTGGCGGTACGGCCTCTTCACGCTGTTGTACGAATCGGAAGCTCCCGAGGGCGAGATGATCATTGAGTACGCCGAGAAAGAAGCGAAGCAGGAAAAGCACATTGGAGAAACGCCGATTTGGGTAGCGGAGGAAGTAGTTGAACACGGCAGAAACGCCGTGCGGGCCATCGACGAAGCGACGCCCGCCGTCACTAAAGATCAGGAAGAATTCAAGCGATTACGAAACGATGTCTACGCTCAGAACGCCATGGCTCAGTTTTATGCCGACAAAGCCCGGGCGGCCGTGGCGGTGCTACGTTACAAGTATTCCGGCAAAGTCGAGGATCTGGAAAAAGCCTTACCGCTGCTGAAATCGAGCGTGGCTCATTACGCGGAGCTAACCAAGCTGACGAAAGACACCTATCTCTACGCCAACAGTATGCAAACGGCCCAGCGGAAAATTCCGATGCGGGGTGTCAATGCGACGTATAAAAACTGGTACGAAATGCTGCCCGTTTTTGAAAAGGAACTTCAGACTTTCGAACGGAAGATTGACTCGCTGAAAGCTCACACGGGGGTCGCCGCTCAGCAGCGAATGGCTTTTAAACCCGCGACGGTTCAACTGACGAACGCCAGCTACTTCCCGGTACAAGCAGGCGAAAGCATTTATGCCGATACGCTGGCAAAAATCGTCGCTCTGACGCCCGAACTGAAAGACCTGAAGGGCTTGAAAATGAGTAAGAAACAACAGCAATCGGAGCGTACTACGCTGACGTTCCGTGCCGATAAACCCGTGAAACTGCTGGTGGGTTTTTACAACGAAAAAAATCCGGCGTACCTGCGGGCACCCGAGCTGGAAACCGACGCCAGTGCCAACGATTACGGTCAGGCGGAAATCAAGATTTCCAACGCCATCCAGATTGAAGGCTTCCCACCCGTTCACGTACATGCATTCACGTTTGCTCCCGGCAATCATACTTTACACCTGGGTCGGGGGCAGTGCGTACTGCTGGGTTTTGCGGAAGGGGCTCAGGAAATTCCGGTATTCGACGGTGGACTGGCCGGTAATCAAAAAAACATCGACTGGTTATTCGAATAAACCGATCAACCCAACTCCGAAGGAGTTCAACAAAAGTAACCAGGACTACAACCCCGGCACATCCCAGCCAAAAATAAGCTTCTCTATGCGTCAGTACCTCCTCAGCGGAATGCTCGCTTGTCTGATTTTCAGTAGTTTCGCTCAAAGCGTATTAACGGATCAGTCCCTTCAGAAATACGTAACGGCCTTCAACGCAGCCGACGAAGAGGCCGTGAAAAACTACGTCCCCAACGCCCAGTCGCAGGCCTGGCTTTCCCAGAATATTCCGTACTTCGATAGTCCTGATTCCGTACTTACGCAGTTGTATTACTACCGCTGGTGGGCCTTCCGCAAACACCTCAAGCAAACGCCCGACGGCTTTATTTTCACGGAATTCATTACGCCGGTAAAACACGCCGGGAAGCACAATGCCATCAGCAGTGCCCTGGGTCACCACGTATACGAAGGTCGCTGGCTCCGCAATCCGCAGTACATCGACGAGTACATTTCCTTCTGGCTGTACGTCGATCCCAAGCATACCGTGCAGCGGTTCCATTCCTTCAGTAGCTGGCTCGCCGACGCCGTGTACCAGCGGTATCTGGTCAATACGGACGAGGCTTTTGTGCGGAAAGTTACTCCCGCTCTGGCCGCCGACTACCGCCGCTGGGAGTCGGAGCGGCAATTGCCCAATCAGCTTTTCTGGCAACACGACGTGAAAGATGCCATGGAGGAATCCATCAGTGGGGGACGAAAAGTGAAAAACGTGCGACCTACCATCAACAGTTACATGTACGGCAACGCCAAAGCCCTGGCCGCTCTGGGGCAACTGCTGAAAAACGATACGCTGCGGGAAACCTATCTGCAAAAAGCCCTGCAATTGAAGCAACTGACGCAGCAGACCTTATGGAACGACGCCGATCAGTTTTTCGAGGTGAAACTGGAAAACGGAACCTTTGCCAACGCCCGCGAAGCCATCGGATTCATTCCCTGGTACTTCAACCTGCCCGACGATAGTGCTAAATACGCCGCCGCCTGGAAACAACTCGGTGATACGACTGGGTTTCAGGCTCCCTGGGGCCTGACCACAGCCGAACGCCGCCATCCCGGTTTCCGGACGCACGGTTCGGGACACGGTTGCGAGTGGGACGGTCCGCTCTGGCCCTTCGCTACGACGCAAACCCTGAAAGCCCTGTCGCATTTTCTGACGAATTACCAGCATAATAAAACCGTCAGCCGGGCTCAGTTCTTCGATGAATTACGCCGATACGCGGATTCGCACGTCATGAACGGCAAACTATACCTCGGTGAATATCAGGATGAAAAGAACGGGGAATGGCTGAAAGGCGACGATCCCCGCAGTAAATTCTACAACCACTCGGGATTCGCTGAT